>CAKVBK010000029.1 GCA_934725285.1 uncultured Bacteroidales bacterium
CAGCGGAATCACGATGTCCTTGTCGGAACTGAAATCTTTGCCGGAAACTGTTCCTGTCACATTGATGGTGGCGACAGAGCTTTCGAGCACCTAGCCTCTGGCCATACTGAATGAGCATACAAGACCCTCTTGGGCATCTGGCGCGATGACTGCGACCGTCTTTGTTCCAAGATCGTAGCCGGCCGGAGCCGTGAATGAAAGGCTGATCTGCCTGCCTTCTGTGAGAGCCAGGTTCGTGATTGTGATTGATCCGGAAGTCTCACCGGATGCGATGGTGACAGACTGTGCCGAGGCTTTATAGTCCTTGCCAGCCTCAGCGTCACCGCTGAAAACGATAGGCACGCTGACAGAGGAAGCCGCCGGTTCACTTGTTGTAAGTATGACATCCACGCTCCCTTTCTCATAGACCGTGTAAAGGGTTTTGGCAAATTCAATTGTCGGCTTGTCATCCTTTTGGCATGACGTGATTGTCACGGCTGCCGCGGCCGCCGCAACAAATGTCAGAAATCTTCTAAACATACTGCATGAAATATTTAAAACAACTATAATACACTACCGTTATTTTGCCGTGTTGCCGTTCCGTTCTTTCAAATGCTAACTTTACTTGCCGGCATTCTCTTTTATTGCCGCCTCGTACTCTTCTTTGATGGCTTTTACTTCCTCTCTTTCTGCCGCTGTAGGGATCTCGCCTTTCGGTTTGATATAGCTTTTTGAAGCATCGGAAGTCTTTGGGGGAAGTTCGTTGTAGGAGCATCCACAAAGGGTTGTGCCGACAAAAACGGCGACTAATATAGCAATTAAATTTCTTTTTGTGTCCATAATGCTTGAAAAATGAAAGCCTCATCTAATAAACATATCCGGGATTCTGCTCCAGGCTTGGGTTCAGATCCACGTCCGACTTCGAGATCGGAGAAGTGTAGAGGTACTCTTTCGTGGTGTATTTCAGGCCGTTGCTGATCACCCACCATTCCGGACAGCCGTTGCGCTTAAGTTCATACCACCGGTCTCCCTCCATGTAGAGCTCCTTGCGCCTTTCGTCGAAAATGGCCTGAAGCAGGGGAGTGACGGCCTTGCCTTGGCAATCCACGATGATTCTTTCTCCGTCCCGTACTTCCGGAAGTGCGGCCATTGTCAGGTCGGTGACGTTCTTGATTCTGTTCCTGCGCAGCTCGTTCAGCCATTTGATGGCGGAGGCGTTGTCTCCTTTGTGGTAATATGCCTCGGAGAGCATCAGCACAATCTCGGAAAGACGCACCTTGCATTCCGGCGTCTTGACGTTCATCCTTTTGCTGTTGAAACTGGCCGCATAGCGGACATCATCCTCGGGCTTCTCGCCGAACAACCTGATGAGTCTGGCGCTTGCGGGTCTGGAGGCCAGATAGCTTTTCGTGTAGCTGAAGTACCAGTCCAATTCGCTGGAGTTGTTGATGTGTGAGCGGACAAGCACCTCCCCCTTCGCGTCATATTGCGCGTTGATCATGTCGGCATATTCAGAAATCGGGGTCAGTGATATTCCGCTGCGGGCTATGATGTCCTCGCAGAGCGAAATGACGCTGTCCCAATTCTGGCACCAGAACTCAAGTTTGGCTTCGTAGGCCTTGATGATCCATTCCGTGAATATGTACTTTGGGTCTGTCGGGTTCAAAGCGAGCGCGGATTCGAACTGGGCCTTCGTGTAGTCGTAGGTCTGGCGGATCGTTCCGCGCGCAGGCTTGTCGTTGATGTTGAACCTGTCCACAATCGGAATGCCCGGCAGTTCACCGGCCTTGGAGTCCGACCATGGCTGGCAGAACTCCCGCAGCAGGTTGTAATAGACGATGCCTTTCATTGAATATGCCGCCGAAAGGGCACCGCGCGCGATGTCGGAGGTCCGGTCTTTCATGTTTTCAATCACTATGTTGCAGTCACGGACAACCTCCCAACTTTCCTCATAGACTCTCTGCCGGCTGTCGATCTCTTCTCCGGCGAAGAATGTCAGATTGGCGCTCGTGCGGATGTTCGCGTCAAGATTGTCGGCGCAGCCCTCAAGGAATTTCAGAGCGTCCATGTTCCCGATTACATATTCATCGCCGCCTCCTTCGATGTCGCGCAGGTGGTTGTGGATGATGGCGGTGAACTCTTCGTCTGTCTCCGGGATGACCTCTCCCTGCGGCTGGACGCTGAGATAGCCTTTGCAGCCGGCGGCACTCACCGCAAGCGCGAGAGCGGCGGCACACTTGAATATATTCTTGAATATTTCCATATCGCTCATTTCAAATTGTTTAGAATTCGATATTGATGCCTCCGGACACGCTTCTGGTGGTCGGGTAGGTTGCTCCCGGGATTTCAGGGTCCATTCCGTCGTACCCCGTGAACGTGAAGAAGTTGTTCATCGAGACATTGAAACTCAAGCCCCTCATCCTCAGCTTTTTCACGGCTTCGGAAGGCAGCGAGTAGGTCAGGATTATAGACTTGATGCGGACGTAGGAATTGTTCTTCAGATAGACCGCGTCTATGATGCTGGCATCCATCGGATTGTAGGACGAGAAGTTGTACTTGGCGTCGTAGTAGTCGTAGATGCGGGGGTATTTCACACCTGTCGTGTGGTCAGCGGTCCATCTGTTCGTCCTGTCCTTTTCCACGTTGAGGTGGTTGCCGTACAGGTCGCTGAACTGTGACTGTACGGTTTCGGTGCTGACTCCGCTGTGGGAAGTGTTGCTGTAGCTGGCCGGGTAGCGCATCTTCTCGTAGGTCTTGGATCCGAGAGAGAACATTCCGCTGACGCTCAGCTTCAATTGCTTCCACGAGGCTGAGAGGTTGAATCCGCCGGTGTAGGGGGCGATCGTCGTGCCGAGGTAGTAGCGGTAGTTGTCCGGCTTGTTGAGGTCGGTGGCCGTCGCTATCTGCGCGTCCGGACGCAGCTTGAACTGGTAGAGGCCGGTGTCAGACGCTATCCCTGAATATTTCCCGCTGAAGATCGCCCCGGTAGGGTAGCCTTCCACGTAGCGGTCCTTGGACGTGATTCCGCTTGTGGAGACGGGGTTGTATTTCAGAACCTTGTTGTAGTTGTAGGCGAAGTTGACGGCCGCGCTTACCGTCCAGTCCTTCTTCTGGAGGAGTTTGCCGTTCACCGTGACCTCCACTCCGTTGTTCATTATGTCGGCGGCGTTGAAATAGACGTAGGTGAAACCGGTCGTGCTCTGGACAGGGGAGGACGTGACCACATCCGTGCTGAGGCGGTAGTAATATTCAGTGTTCACCGTAAGCCTGTCTTTCCAGAGGCCGAAGTCCAGCCCCACTTTCGCGTCACGTGTCTTCTCCCATCCGAGATCAGGATTCGGCGCCGACGGGATGGTGCCGAGGTTGAAGGTCTCGTCTCCGAAGTAGCGGTACTGCTGCTGGAGGTACTGCATCACAAGGAGGTGCGAGGTGCTGGTGTTCACATCGCCCGTGAATCCGTAGGCGGCGCGGAGGGTGGCGTGGGAGACCGCAGGAATATTCTTCATCCAGTTCTCCTCGCCAAGATGCCACGCCGCGCCGGCGCTCCATGTCGGGTTGAACTGCCGGTTGCTTCCGAAGTTTGAGCTCCCGTCGGTCCTGAACGACGCGTTGAGCACGATAGTGTTTCCGAGGAAGTAGTCCGCAGAGGCGTAGAACGAAGCGTAGCGGGTCTTGCTGAAATATTCCCCGTTCAGCTTCTCGACTTCCCTCAGCCATTCGTCCTGCGGGCCGCTGATGCTTGGCAGCGAGGTGGTTCCGGTCTTAGGATCATAGTTGTAGCGCTTTGTGAATATGGTGTTGGCGTCCGACCCTCTCAATTCCGCTCCGGCCAGAACATTGACTGTGTGAAGTTCCCCGAATGTCTTGTTGAAGGCGAAATGTCCTCTGACAACATAGCTGTTCCTGTTGGTCCTGTTCTGGGATATGCTTCCGTAGAGGTTGGTCTGCGAGCGGTCGTCGCTTCCGAGCCTGTCACGGAAGGCGGTGTAGGTGTCCTTGTCCACGATCTTGTCGGTGGAGTTGTTCGCGAATGAATATGACGCCAGTCCCACAAAGTGCAGAGGCTCCGCGATCTTGAAATCGGCCTGCGTCCGGAACGTGCCGTTTGTGTTCTTGGTGGAGCTGTAGTTGGAGTCCAGCTCACGGAGGAGGCTGAACCCGTTTTTCGGCATCACTTGCTCGACTCCACGGCCGTTGTAGTAGCCAAGTGTGAACCAAGTGTTGTCTGCCGCATAGGAACCGTCCTCGTTGTACGCCTTCTCGTACGGATTGGAGAAGTAGGCGTAGTAGAACGGATCGACGCTGGAGTATGGCATCCTGGATTCCTGCCTCGCCGCTTCCATGCCGATGTCTATCCTGACCCAGTCCACAGGCTTGAGGGTCATCTTGGAGTTGACGTTGTACCTTCTGTAACTGTTGTGGATCAGCATTCCGTCCTCGTCATTGACTCCGATGGCCACGTAGTAGGTGTTCTTCTCAGAGCCTCCGCTGAGGGAAAGATGGTGGCCCTGCGAGAAAGCGTTCCGGAACAGGAGGTTGTACCAGTTGGTGTCGTTCTCCCTTAGTGACGCTATGTAAGCGTCCTGCGCAGCCGTATCGCCTTTGAACTTGGCGAACTCACCGGCCCCGGATCTTATTTGGCCGACGATTCCGACTACCGGATAGACTATAGTGTTGTCGGTCAGCGATTCCGTGTACTTCTCCGCCGAGAACTCGTTCCAAAGCTCGTCTTCCCATGCCAGTTTCTCCACCGAGTTCATCAGGTTCAATGTCCTCTGTGGCTTTATCGACATCGTGAACGTGTTGTTGTAGTTGATCCTCATATTTCCGGCCTCGCCTTTCTTGGTGGTCACGACGATGACACCGTTCGCCGCCCTGGATCCGTAGATCGCAGCCGCGGCCGCATCCTTCAGGATGGTGATGCTCTCGATGTCGTTGGGATTGATGTTGCCGATCCCGTTCACGAATATGTCGTCGAAGCCTCCGGTGGCAAGCTGCTCGGAGCTGAGGCTTGGGGAGTCGCTCTGCATCGGCACTCCGTCCACCACCCAGAGCGGCTGGCTGGTCCCCGAGAGGTTGTTTGATCCTCTGATCCTGATTCTGGACTGGGTTCCCGGCTGGCCGGAAGTAGCCGAGACCGCCACGCCGGCGACCTCGCCCTGCATCAACGCGTCTACTGACGAGACGGCCTTCGCCTCGAATCTGTCCGAGCCGATGACCGCCACGGAACCGGTTATCCTCTTGACCGTGGTCTGTGCGTAGCCTGTCACGACAACCTGATCCAGTTGTGTGCTTTCCCACTCCATCACGATTGTGATGTTCTCGGTCTTGCCCGGAACTATCTTATAGACAACGTCTTTCATCCCAACTGAGGAGAACAGCACCGATTCTGTACCTGAAGGAACCTTGAAACTGAACTTCCCGTCCAGATCCGTGGTAGTCCCCGAAGCCTTTTTCTGCATCGAGATTATCCCCGCCCCGATCACCGGTGTCCCTTCCGTGTCCACAACCTTTCCGGTGAGCAGTGTGCCCTGCGCCGCTGCTGTTACCTGTGTCAACAGGACGACCGCGATCCATACAATCACGCATCTTCGCAGTCTGGACAGTAACTCGTTCATATCTTGTACCTTTTGCATTATTTTTCTGTCTTTGGCACCATTAGGTGACAATGGATGTAAAAACGCAAATGTACAAAATTGCGGACAAATCCGTATAAGTGAATCGGTTTATGAAATCAAAACAGCTTCTAAGATACGCCGTCGGTACAGGAAACGCACTTCTGGTGTACCGGATGCCTTAAGATGAGCCGTCGGTACAGGAAACGCACTTCTGGTGTACCAGATGTCTTAAGGTGAGCCGCCGGTACAGGAAAGGCGCTTCTGGTGTACCAACAATGTGTCTGGGTCTGATTAGGGAAAGATAACTGTGGCCGAGCGAGAAACAATATCACCTTTTTACACCAGCGGCGTAGTCCGATTTTAGATATCCCCAGTTTTTATGTACTTTTGCGGCCGTAAGCTCACGGTCGTGGCGCTCAACGACATCCTTTGCTTGTTATGGTTATTTTAGCATAATTTGTGATTGTTCTGTGAAATCTAACTATGTGAAATCAGTTATTGTCCTGACGGGCTTTGTGTTGCTTTATATCTTGACACGAATCCCGCTGGTTGATGTCGGGGAACGAATTGTATCTTGCGACAGTGCTCTGGCCGGTGTTCTCTTCACGAAAGGCACTTTCGCATATTCATTGACAAAGCATCTGCTGTCCTGTGTCATTCCTGTCATCACCATATTGATTGTATGCAAGGATAAGAATCTTCTGGAATGTTTGGGAATCAGCAGCCGCTTCCTTAGGGGATGGGCGGTCGGTTTGCTTTGCTGCGTTCCGATGTTGGTCTGTAACCTGATTGCCGGTCATATTATGTTTAGCTTCGAGAAACTTTTCCTCGGAGCGGTTTTCCCTGGCCTTTTTGAGGAACTGATATATCGCGGATTTCTGTTCGGCATCCTGCACCGCTACTGTAACTGGCGTTTTATCTGGGCGGCTCTTCCGGCAGCGGTGATGTTCACACTCGGACATTTCTATCAATCCAATGATCTCGTTACCGGGCTGCAAGTTTTCTGCGTCACGGGTCTTGGCGGTCTGTTTTTCAGCTGGCTGTATATGAAGTGGGACAATAACCTTTGGGTACCGGTCTCTTTCCATATTTCGATGAACGCAATCTGGACACTCATCCCTATCGCCGGTTCCACGACAGCCGCAGGAAACGTGACGGCTAATATCGGCCGTCTGCTGACCGTGGTTGTTGCTGTGGCTCTGACAATATTCTGCACCAAAATGGGACGTAAACTGTAGTTGATTCCATACTAATGATTTACGAAATTCCACCCAATTTTAGAGGACGGAATTTCGTAAAGTACTTAATGATAGAAATTTGAACTTTGTGCTATAGGAACAACCCGCATTGGCTCGGAGGCTTTGAATATGTCTGTTCACGCGGATCAGAATATTCACGGCACCGCAGTCATTACTTTTTGATGTAGTCCTTAGGTCTGATGCCGAATTGGGATGTGAAGCATCGTGTGAAATATGACAGATTGCTGAATCCTACCATGTAGCAGACCTCGTTGATCCTGTAGGATCCGCTTTGCAGCATCTGGGCGGCGGTTTTCAGGCGGATCAGTTTTATGTAGTCGTTCGGAGTGGCGCCGAGCAACCCTTTGAGTTTCCTTTGGAGGCTTGAGCGGCTGACTGCCATCTCCTTGGCCAGCTGGTCCACCGAAAAATCCTCGTTGGTCAGGTTCTTTCGGATTATGGCGTTGAGGTTGGATATCCATTCGGAATCATCGTTCTTTATGTTCTCCCCCTCGATTGTGGCTCCAGGGTCGGATGCGAAATGTAGGTAAAGCGTCTTTCGGTTCTCAATCAAACCGTTCACTGTCGCCTTTATGTAACTGATGGAGAATGGCTTCTCGATGAACGCGTCGGCCCCGCAGCGCATCGCCTTTATCTTGGAGTCCGTGGAATCCAGAGCGGAAAGCATAATTACAGGAATATGACAGAGCATCGTGTCCTCCCTTATCTTTTGCAGAAGCTCGTAGCCATCCATCTCAGGCATCATTATGTCTGAGATGACCACATCGCAGTTGTTCTGTGACAGAATCTCAAGAGCTTCGGAACCATTGCTTGCCGACATGACCGAGAATGACTGTTTGAGATTGCGGACAAGATATTCCTTGATGTCGCTGGAGTCTTCGACAACAAGGATCGTAGAATCGGACGCGGTCTTTTCCTCGCTTGCCTCGTGTCCTGTGGACTCATCGGCAGCCATGACAACCGGAATCTCAACGACCATTCCGCAGCCCGTCTCCGAGTCGGCCACATAGACCTTTCCCTCAAGCCTGTCAACGAGCAGTTTGACGAGACTCAGGCCTATTCCGAACCCTTTGGCATTGTTTTTACCCTTTGCAGCCTGGAAGAAAGGCTCGAATATCCTGTTCTTGTACTCAGGCTGGATCTCTGGGCCGTCATTCCAGACCTCTATCCTGAACTTTTCCTTGTCACCATCGGTGAATTCATCGAGGTTTACGCAGATGGAGGAAGACGCGAATTTCAAAGAATTGCCGAGCAGATTGCCGATGATTTTGTTGATTGCATCCGTGCTTAACCTCCCGACAAGAGGATAATCCGGGGCGTTGACCGTGATCTTTGCCGTGCCGTTTTTCTGGAAACGGTTGACAATGTCAGTGACAACAGCCTTAAGGTCGAGGTTCTCGGAACTTAGCACTATGTCTCCGCTGTCAATCTTTCGGAAATCCAGAAGCTGGCACACCAATTCCAGCAGCCGGTCTATATTCTTTTTCATTATCTCCAGGTCAGTCTCTGTGTCCTCATCCCACTTTTTGCGTTCGAGAATATCCTCCATCGGAGACTTGACGAGTGACAGCGGCGTCTTGATTTCGTGGGCGACTTGCGTGAAAAAGACCATTTTCTCGTCATTCATCTTTTTCTGACGCTTTTCAAGCTGTCGTTTGTACAGCAACAGGCCGGTTCCGTAGATAATAGTCAGACCTCCAAGCAGATAGAGGATCTTTGCCCATAGACTCAGGTACATCGGAGGATCTATGCTGATTGTAAGTGAGGCCGTGTCCTGGCTCCAATAGCCGTTGTTGTTGCGACCCCGTGCCAAAAAAGTGTATTTCCCGGGCGATAGTCTCGCAAATGACACTTTCGAGGAGTTCGTGCTTATCCAGCTGTTGTTCAGACCCTTCATCTGCCATGAGAAACTGTTGTGGTCCGGTGACGAGAAACTCAAGCAATCCACATTGATGTCAAAGCTGTCGGCATTGTACGGAAGATTGATGTGTCCGGCTGGATGGATTTTACGTTTTGTCATAGTCTTGCTGCCCGGCACAATGTCGTAAATCTCTATGGATGAGATAACGGTGCCTGGCTTGACCGTGTTCTTTGGAAGATCGAACGGATTGAAACCATTGAATCCGTTCACCCCGCCGAAGTACATTGTCCCGTCGCTTGCCTTCAAAGTGGATCTGTAGTTGAACTGGCTGCTTTGCAGGCCATCCTCTGCCGTGTATGTGCTTTTGTAGTGAGTGGTCGGATTGTAACGTATGATTCCGATGTTTGAGGATAGCCAAAGGTTGCCGCTTCCGTCTTCCAGAACTCCATAGTAGATGCTGTCCGGCAGACCTTCAGATGAACCATAATTTGTGTAGCTGTCTGTTTCCGGGTCGTATTTTGTGATTCCGTCTCTTTCTCCGCAGAACCACACCGATCCGCTTTCCCCGACATTCACTCTTGTGTACCTCAGATTCGCATGCAGTCCGCTCCCTCCCTTGGCCGGCTTGTAGTTGCTCCACCGGCCTTCCTGAGGAGAGTAACGGAATATTCCGTCATCCCTGGTCGGCGCCCAGATGTTGCCCTTTCTGTCTTCGGCCAGATCCCCGACAAACTTTTCCGCCAGTTCTTTCACTCTTTTGAACCGTCCTGTCTTTTCGTCCAGAATGCAGAGACCGTTCATAGTCCCTATGAATATTTTACCACTTTTTGTTTTAAGGATCGAATACACATAGTCACTGCATAAGGATGTGGAGTCCTGAGGGTTGTTTCTGAAGTTCCTGATTCTCCCGGTAGGAATGTCAAGGCAGTCGAGGCCTTTGGAGAAAGTTCCAATCCACAGATTGTCTCCGTCCTGCAAGAGCGCATGGATGTTTTCATGGGTATTGACGTTTCTTTCGGTGACAGTGTTCGCGCGCGTGTTGAAATAGTGCAGCCCTCCGTTTTCAGTGGCTATCCAAAGGTTTCCGGATTTGTCTTCACAGAACTCGCTGACCGCATAACCGGGAAGGAACCAACTGATTCTGCTTTGGATGGCAGACTGATAGCTTGCTCCATAAAAATAAGTCCCGATCCAGAGACCTTTTTCCCTGTCCTCGCAGAACGTATAGACACTTTCCGTCCCCAGCGGTCCTTTGGCCCTGGCCCAAGTCTGTGAGGCCGGGTTGAAGATGAAAAGCCCCCCGTCGGTTCCGAAAAGAATCTCCGTGGAGGATTTCCTGAATATTGAATGTATTCGGGACAGCCGCTGTCTCTTGCCTTCCTTGTCAAGGATCGCATTTTCCTTGAATGAATTGTTCCTTGTGTCAAACACGCCCACGAGTCCGTTCTGTGTTCCTGCAAGTATCAGGCGGTGGGAGAGCTGGAGCATTGCCGTGATCGCATTGTCACCGTGAAGGCACGCTCCTGATTTTATGACGCAAGGCTCATCGAAGGCATCCAGTTCCGGAATGTAGCGTACCAGTCCGCTCTCCGTTCCGGCGTAGATGTTTCCGGTCTCGTCCACAATTATGCTTTTGACCGTCCTGATCGGAGATTTTCCCGGATCAGAGCAGAATCCGTAGTGCCTGACCTCTCCTTTACTCTCGTTGAATCTGTACAGCCCATTGTTGCAGCCGATCCACATGCAACTGTCCTTGTCATAGCACAGGCAGTTGCAGTTCTGAATATCCCGTCCTCCCGGTGAAACCGTGCGTGCACTGTCCACCGCAGGGTCGAAGATGGACAGACCCTCAGTGCTGGCCATCCAGATCTCATTCCTTGAGATGTGCAGGCAGATGTCGTCAATGTTGAGACCATGTCCGGAAGCAGATGAGCAGTATGCCTCGAATGTCTTGCTGTTGAATCTGTTGAGTCCATCTTTCGTCGCCAGCCAAATGTAACCGTTCCTGTCTTGGATTATGCTCTTCACGCTGTTGTTCGAGAGCCCGCTCCTTACATCATATTTCCTATATTCATTGCCTGACTCCATTGAGTGCAATGAAGAGCATACAACGTTGAATATCAATGCTATGAATATAGGAATGCGTTTCATTTGTGGTGATTATTCTCTTGTAGGGAGTTCTGTGATCCTCATTTTGCAGACACCTTTGACAGGGGCGGAGTCAGAGTCAGCCAGCGTGATTCTGTAAAGACAATTCCCCCACACTTTGACGAAAGTCGGGTCTTCGAGAACCTTTTCCTCGACTGATACTTTCATTTTTGCCGGGTATGTCATTTTTGCGACAACCGAATCTTCGCCATCGTTGTTCACAATGAGAAGTTCCCCTTCATGAACAAGGATGGAACCATAACTTTCTCCTGGCAGAAAGACTCTCCCTTGTACAAGGAAATGCCAGAGATCCGCCGCCTTTCTCGCTTTCAATGAATATGTGTCCGTTATCTCAAGTGAAGGCGCCTTGCCTGAGGACAGCCTGTAATCACGTCTCCATGACGCGCACCCGGCTGAATCCGGATATGCCTTGCCAAGTTCAAGGGAAAACCTTCCCTTTGTGATGTCACATTTGACATCCACGGCTTTGTACTTTCTTCCGAACTGCTGAGCCACTCCGTTGATTATCGGGAGGTTGTGCCAGTCACACTGCATTGACCAGATCTTGTACCGGTCTTCTTTGCTGAAAGTGGATTTAGTGTAAGTCCCGACTCCCGCATCCACAAGAACCGGAATGTTCCTGATGTAGAGCACACACGTCCCGATGTCATTGTGGTTGTGACTTTCGTCATTGAAGCCGCCCTTGGCCCCGAGAAACCACCCGTCGGAATTTCTTAGGAAGCACATTTCTGTTTCCGGGTACCATGTCGAACTTGGAACGTCTTTCCTGAGATCGTGCAGCAGTTTGTCCATGGTGGCTTTCCTGTTCTCTTCACCGGCGGAAAGCAATATGCGGTTCAATGAATCGGTCTGACGCGAGATTCGGGGCATGAATCTCGCCGAGCTCAGAGCCCTCCATGCCTCGCCGTTGATGTGGTGAGGTGACCTGAATGTCCCACTTTCCTTGTCTGCGTAGCGGTACAGGGCATAGTTCATCATCTCTTTGCTTCCCACAGCGTTTCCATAGGACCACAGCAGCTCCGGCGTGGAAGTCACAAACGCGCTGCCATCCGCGAAATTGGCAACATATCTGCCGCCGATGTAGGCTCTTGACACGAATTCCCCCATCCGTCTTATCCTGTCGTTGTCAAATAGATTGAATTCTCCGGAAGAAGCATCGTAAAGGATCTGCAGAAAATCGTAAAGCTTTCCTGCGGCGGCATCCCAATAGGCCGGACCTTCTTCACATGCTCCGTCGGATGTGTTGTAGTCCAGAAAACGGTCGATGGACTCTATGCCTTGTCTCACGGCCGCGTCGAGCCGCTTCTGGTCCTTTTCAATCAGCAGGAAGCAGAGTATCGCGTCAGAGTTGCACCAAGGATTCCAATTGTTCAGCATGCCTCCGTAGTAACCTAACCATTGATTCGCTTTGCGTTCCTCTATGTCCAGGTAGGGGTCCAGTATGTTTCTCTTGATCGCTTCCTCGATCGCGATCGAGACTGACGGGTCGATCTTGTCAAACTCTTTGTGGAAAAAATGGTGGATGGTGGCGATGATGGCGCCGTATCTTCCTGATCCGAGGTCTATGAAGTGTTCCCTTGCGTCAGGAAGCGCGCGTTTTGTCCTTTGCCTTGGCTGGTGGGCTGACAGCACCCATGATGTCTGTTCGGTCGCGGACCATGCCCCATTCACAAGCTGGTCGATGAACCGTCCTTTCCCTTCGGCCAGCTCTGCCATCATCAGAGTGATGAGGGCACCTCTGTTGGCGCCCTGGAGATCCTCCATTGATTTTCGGTTCCCTGTCCTTTCGAAATCCAGATAGGCTGTCGCAGGGATCACCTTCCACTTGTAGTCAAGCAGCCGCTCTCCTTTCCTCACGATTGAAGCGGAATCCCTTCCGAGAATCTTGGACCATCCCTCCCTGTCTTGGTAAGAGGGGAGCGGGAACCAGTCTTTGCCGGCTTTGAAAGAATTTCTGATTTTCTTGGACGACGTGTATTTGTCAAGGAGGAGATTATCCCCCGCGATGGCCGAGGTACATGGTACCACGGCCATCACAAGGATAACAAGTATGCTTTTTTTTATGTTCATCAGTTACCTGGTGTGAGTGTTGTCGTGAAAGTTGCGGTCTTGTTGACTGTCACGTTCGCCTCAAAGCCGGCTTCGTAGTAGCCGGAGTTGTCGGCATCGTAATCCTTGCCCTTGGTGGACCATGTCTTCAGCGTGACTTCAGGCCCGCTTGACTTTACGGTAAGGTACATTGTCTTGCCGTTGTTCTTGAGGACGATCCTGTCCTTTTCAACAGTCGGCTGTCCTGTCGTCACCATTGTCCACCGCACCTTTGCCTGCAGGTTGTACTTCGCTGTCACTTCATCGACTACCACAAGATCCTTGTCGTTCTCGATCGTGACGGTCCTGTAGGCTTTGTCGCATTGGTCTGACAGAATGTCCGAAAGATCAACCCTGCATCCCTTCGATGTGTTCTCGTCTATGACTTGTGTGATCTTTGCCTCAGCCGAAGCCTTGTGCTTTGCGTTGTTGATTGTCAAGGTGCTGTGGTTGAAGTTGTTGTAGCGGAAGACATCCCATCTTAGCGAGTTCTGGCCGTAATCTCCGAAATTGCCGCCCATACCGGCTATGACTCCTTCGATCGTGCTGTAGCTCTGAAGTCCGAGATCGGCTGACCAACGGACCCCCAAGGCATCATAGACAAACGAACCTACATCCATGTGGCCGTGGCTGTTGTTGGCCCTTCCGGCCTTCACTCCAAGGAACTTGTCTGATTCGGAGAAAGTCCAGTCACCGTGAACAAGGGCCACTGGATTGATTCCGTTTCCTGACCATACATGATCAGACGGAGCGTTTACCGAACCAGAGCCAAGCTTGTCAGCGTAGACAATGGCCATTGGGTAGTATTTGTAAGATGCGCTTGCGGCGTAGCGGCCGTCTTTGAGTTTCATGCTTTCAATATAGACAAGAGACGGATCGTTGAATTTCCAGGCAAGATACCACAACGGCGGAAAAGCCACGCTTGAAGGAGCGCAGTCGCAGTAGTTGAAAGCCTTTTTGTTCATTCCCTCCATAAACATTATCCACTTGCCGGTCTTATTGAATCCGGAAATTTCCGACAGACCGCTGTTGGATCCTGTGCACGTCTCAAGCGCGGAAAGCATTATGCATTCAAAAGCCGTTCCATATCCCCAGTAACCGTAGCCTTCCGGATAGTTCCCGTCAGGATTGTACATGGCTTCCATCATCTTGGCGTTGCTGTCGATCGCCTTGTCAATGATCTTTTGCGCGTCATTCCTGCATGCTTCATAGACGGCCAGCGCTGCTGTGACAAGACCTCCGTTGCATACTTGGTTCCAGTTTGACACAGAGGTGTAGAAGTTGAGGTTCCATTTCCCGTTAAGGGCACAGTAGAACGCATAGTTCTTTATGGCAGTCTCCGCGTTTTTCCTGGTCTCGGCGCTCAGATTGTTGTAGAGCCAGTCGTAGCCGATTCCGACACCGTGAGCCATTTCTGCCCCGTCAAGAAAGTGGGTAGGAGCGTTCCAATCGCTGAATTTGCAGACGGTGTTGATGTCTTTCTCCGCCTTGGTGAGGTATTTCTCGTCTCCTGTCATCCTGAATGCGTATGAGCAAGAGATGATTCTGTTGGCTGCCTCGACAGAGACGTCAAGAAGTCGCTTGCCGTTCTTTTTGTAGACGATGTCACCCTTGTTCAGCACGGAGTTGGCGTAGTCCATCATCAGTTTGTTCATCATCGTGATGTTGGCGTCGCTTCCGGAAGCTATCTTAGCCTTTATTGACTCCTCGGATTCCTTTGTCATTATCACCCTGGGGTGGTTTGACGCGGTAAGTTTCGAGTAGTCCGGTTTTGTCGTGTTCGGTTTCTCTCCACCACTTGTACCAGGCTCTTGCCCGCCCGTCCCCGGCTTGTAGCCATCCGGGGATTTAGAGCAGGCAAGACAGATGCAGGCGGCAGATACCAACATTACGAATGTCTTAAGGTATCTTTTCATCTTAGTCTGGTTTTATCTATTGTCTACATCTTTCATACACCTGACATTCTGGCCGGCCGCGCGTCCACCGGAGGAAGCCCATTGGCTGTTCTTGAACCTGAACCAGAGCTGGTAGGCTTTGTGATCGGTGCTGCTGTAGCTTCCGGAAGGGGAGTTGGACCAGCATGAGACAATGTCGTTTTTGTTGTTGTCAGGATTTCCTCCCGTGTTGCCCCATTTCACTCCGGAGAACGGCCAGTAGGCCTCATGCTCTCCGTCGTACTTGTAGATGAGCCACCTCATATTCTTTCCGCTCTTGAAATCCTGCTCCCTTCCGTCAAGTACCTCCTTGATGATGGCTGGTGAGACTACCATCCATCCGGCAGGGCAAGGGTCGAAGATTGTCTTTACGCCGTTTTCGGCCGATCCTTCGGAGTCACCGTTGTTAGGGTTGCCCCAGAAGTCATCCTTGCGGTCAGACCTGCTTCCTGTCTGTGAGCCGAGATACCAGTCTCCGACATGGTTCTCCGCTCCGTCAGTGTAGAAGAACACGTCCGGGTTCTTTGCTGAAACCTTAAGATTGGTGGCATTGGTCGTGGCCTTTTTGTAGGAATTGCTTCCCCAGCAGAATCCGAAAGGACGGCCCCATTGGCAGTATATTCCTATCACATGCCAGTTGTCGTAGTCAGGTGCGTAGCCGTTTCCGAGGTTCCTGTCCATCACGACGCCGTTCTTGTACTGGTGCTCCTGAACTCCATTTGGCGTGTACCAGACGTTGAATGACCAGATATATTCCTTCTTGGCGTTGCAGATTCCGACCTTGCCGACGTAACCTGTATAGCCGTCCTTGTTTGCCCTGATGGTAAGAGTGTAGTCAGGGTTTATCTCCACGAATTCCGCGTAGTCATCCGGTGATTTAGGGTTGTTCCTCTTGCCGTTGATGGCGATAGGGTAATTGGAACCGTTGAGGTTGCTGGCATATATGATCTTGGCGTACTTAGGCTCCTCGCATCCGTTGAAGAAACCGCGCGCCTTGACATCGATCGTGAACTCTTTGTTGTCCTCAGTGGCCATGAAAGTGTTCTGCGGTCCGTACGCCCAGCCTTCGGCCAGCATTCTGGTCTCCTCTGGCTCGTACCATGCGAACTTGTTGTCGGACTTGCTGACGTTCTTCAAGGTGATGGTGTTGACAGTGTTCGCGAGGATCTTCCCGCCGTTGACCTTGACCGGGATGGTGACGTTCTTCTTGCCGTCAGTCATTGAAACAGAGACATACACATCCTTTCCGGTGAGATCCACAGGCAGTGTGACAAGCCATAATGTCTGCTCTGAGCTGAGCGCGGATGGCTCGTCAACCGTGACCGTGACATAGTCGCATGGATTGTTGACCTTCAATTCTCCGGTCTTCACATTGACTTCCATCTTGCCGACTATTTCGGCGTCCTCTGACCATATGGATGCTCCGGCAAGCTTGAAGGACGCATATTCACTGCTGGAGATTACGAGTTTCACGTAGGCTGTGGCGTGCTTGAGCGAGAAAGACACAGGCGGCTGGTAGGACTGTTCGTCTGAAACCAATGTCGCCGGTATGGTCTTGACATCGTACGCGAGACTGTATCTCCCGATGCCGTCGCTCTCGTTGGCCGCACTCTGCTTCTGCTCCATCGGGACCCAAGACTTGAGGACATCGTTGTCAAGGGTCGTCATCTCGTTGTAAGGGTAGTAGATGACCGCTTCAGTCGCGGATGGGATCTCTGTCTCGTTGTCAAGTATGAACACGCCGCTGTTCTTGCCGGCGTCTTCATCGATGAGTTTGGCGGCCGTGTTCGCGAACAGACCTGAGGATGTCGAGATCACTCCGATCCTGTCTCCCTGCGACCAAAGCACCGGGTAGCTGCTCCCGTTCTTTTCACCTATGCTGGTCCTTGTCTGCGGGAACGCCGTTCCCTCGAAAGTCACCTTTACGGATGAGGAGTGGCTTTCCACCACATCTTCCTTCACGCTGCACGAACTCAAAGCGAGCAGCGCTATTCCGATACCATATATAGTCTTTTTCATTATCTTGAATATTTAAATTATTGGATCACATTCTCATCAAGCTCTCCGGCGGAATTATCCTTGCTGATTCCGTCAGGTTTTCCGGCGGCCGTCCATGTCTCGAACGCCACTGAGCATGCCCTGCCTTCCTTATTGAAGACAATGACCGCGGAAATGTAGTCCTTCTGATAGGTGAGCTGCGACAGCTCCTCGCTGTAAGGCAAGGACTCGATCTCCTTGCCGTTCTGCTGAACCCACTGTGTGAGCTTGACTTCCTTGGTGTAGTCGAAATCAAGTCTGTCAACCCTGATCCCTGTGACTATCTTGGCTCCGTGGAAACTTCCTTCCGTGAGAGCTGCCGAGACGGTGGCCTTGTTGTCGGCCAGACCGCTTACCTCAATTTTCACCACCGGCTCAACCTCCTCCGCCGGCTCATCAGACTTGCCGCAGGAAACAAACAATGACGCCGCGGCGACAAGCGCCAACAATATGTTCTTTTTCATAATATTCATTATATCATTTTGTTAATATATCCATCCTTCCCTCGTTGTGAGTGCCGGATTCTTCTGGAGCTCGCTCTGAGGCGCCGGCCATGGCCAGATGCAGTTGTCCCAGTACCAGGCGTACTCGACAGTGTCATCGCCCCACCAGGACTGTCCGCCGTGAATGTCCTTGCCCTGGAACTTGCTTTCCTTGTAGGTTCCCCAGCGTACCTCATCGAAGTAGTTTATCGCTTCCACCGGGAACTCGACCCTTCTTTCGTACCTGACAGCCTCACGCATCTGCTCCTGGCTTCCGAGCGTGACTCCGGGCATTCCGGCGCGTGACCGTACAAGGTCGATCAGGCTCTTGGCTTCGTCGAGACGGTTAAGCTCCACGAGAGCCTCTGCCCTTTGAAGTAGAACATCAGTGTAACGTATGAGAGGGAAGTCAGTGTGGCAGCGTGACCTGTCGATGAGCTCGCCCTTGAGGAAGCGCACGTACTTCTTGTAGCAGTAGTACCCGGAAGTCCTTTTGTCCAGCCAGAAGTCTCCGCCGCTTGTGCCTTGCTTGTAAAGAGGCCAACGGAGAGCCTTGCCGATCATATTCTCGTCACCGTTGTAGTTAGGGGTGTAGCAGTCAACCGGCTCGTAAGGGGTCACGATAGTCTGTTTCAGACGTGGATCCCTGTTGTCATAGGCGGCCTTGATACGGGCCTCGTTGCCATTGTCAAGATAGTAGCGGTCGAACACATCCGAGCCGCAGACCTTTATCGCCTGATTTTTTTGTGACGCAAGAGCCTTGTTGGAGTTAAGGCCGTCCCTGCAGAAGAACACCGCGCGCTGCTTGGCGGTAAGGTTGTTCCAGTCCTCCAGTCCCGGAACCTTGCTCCAGTCGAACTTGGTGCCGTCAGCGTTCTCGTAGTAGTCCACGAAATCGGCTGCCGGCTTGACCTCGGTCCATCCGCCATAGGTGTCCCTGGCTCCAAGGGCCTGCTCGATGTTGTCGCAGTAACCGGATTCTTCATCGTACTGGATGGCGAAGATCATCTCTGGGCTGTGTTCGTTCTCCGATGTGAAGAAATCAATGTACTTGCCCTGCCAGAGGTCGTAGCCGCATCTGCCTACCGCCTCGAAGTCAGACTCCGCGGCGGAATATTCCTTCATCCACATGTATGCCATTCCTCTGAGCGCGTATGCGGCTCCCTTGGAAGGCCTGCCGATGTAGCTGGTGATTGTGTTGTCAGGGAAATATTCATTGTCAATGCAGTAGGTGCAGTCTTCGATCACGGTTTTCCAGATCTCCTCCGCGGAGGACTGAACCTTGGTGCAGTTCTCGTTCGTGACTGGCGCAAGGTAGAGAGGCACTCCCTGATAGAACTTGTTCAGCCTTGAATATGCCCACGCCCTGAGGAAGTGAGCCTCGCTCTGGAACCTTTCGTAGGTCGGCGTGTCAAGGCCTGCCTTTCCGAGATTGGCGATGGCGTCGTTGGCGGCGTGCACGATGGTGTAGCAGAATTGCCATTCAAATGTCACCTGCCAGTCGTTGGCCCTTTTCGCCTCGCTGTACAGAAGCTGGATAGGGTAGTTGTTGGCATAGTAGTCAGTGCAGAATCCCAACGCTTCGATTCCGTACTTGTTGAGCCCGTCAAGGTTCTCCCAGCGGACCTGCGTGCCCTTGCTCTGCTTGCGGTTGTAGAAAGTCTCGTAGATTCCGTTCATTCCTTTCTGCGCAAGCTCCGGGGTGGTCCACATGTTTCCGCTCGAAATCTGGTTGGAAGGAGCTGTGTCGAGCATGTCCGCGCACGCGGCTGACGCAGTGATGACAATTGCTCCAAGTGCTATGTTTTTAAGAATATTTTTCATTTCCGTGCTGTTTAGAATGTTATCTGTGCTCCGAATGTAACCTGTCTCATAAGAGGATAGCCGATGGTGGAGCCTTTCTCCGGATCAAGTCCTGGATACTTCGTGAAGGTGAGAAGGTTCTCTCCGGAGGCGAAGAACCTGAGCTGCTGTACGAAGAACTTCTTGGTCAGCGACGCCGGGAGCGTGTAGCCGAGCTGCACGTTCTTGAGCTTCAGGTAATCACCTTTATATTCATAGAAATCGCTGGCGAGTCTGTTGCTGTGAGGATCTCCGTAGGTGAGCCTTGGATATGTTCCGTTGATGTTGGTTCTGGTGTCCTGAGGATTGTCCACATCGAAGAAGTAGTGGTCGTTCGCTACCCTTTCGCTGATGCCGTGTCCGTTGGTTGTCTGGGTCCCGTTGTAGTACAGGGCGTTCCAGATGATGTGGAAGTCGAACGCTCCAGACCAAGTCATGCTGAAGTCAAAACCTTTCCATGAGAAACCGAGATTGATGCCAAGGTTGTAGGAAGGGGTGCTTGTGTGACCGTTGAAGTCCATGTCGTCATCGTCTCCATAGTTGCCGTCACCGTCCCTGTCCTCATAGATGAGATCTCCGTACCAGAGCTGGTCCTTGTTCAGTGAGGTGACACCGTTGAACTTGTAACCGGAGTCAAGCATGGCCTGCACCCATTCAAAATCCTGCTGTGTCCTGATCATTCCGTCCTTAGGTCCAGCATTGATATCCACCTCGCCACCGGTGTAACCCTTGCCGCTTCCTCTGTAAACCCTTCTGAGATAATGTTCTCCCATAGGATGTCCTTCGCAGAGTTTTCCGCTTCCGGAGTTCGCTGTCACGTTGGCGAGATTGTTGGAATACACTCCGTCGACCCATTCCTTGACCAGGTCACCTTTGAATTTTGTGACCTTGTTCTTGTTGTAGGAGAAATTGACTCCCGCGAAGTAATTGAAATCCTTGCCGATCTTGTCCCTCCAGTTGACAGAAAGCTCGACACCTTGGTTGACGAGGCTTCCGAGATTTGAAGGAACGCCGGAGACCTCTCCCATAGTAAGGTAGATGGCAGGGGTGTAGAGGATGTTGGTCGTGTTCTTGAAATAATAGTCGATCTCGGTTGTGAGCTTGTTTCCGAAGAAGCCGGCGTCAACACCGATGTCGGTAGTCGTCGTGGTCTCCCACTTCAGGTCGGCGTTGCTGAGGGACGAGATGTACAGACCCTTGGTCGGCTGGCCTTCCAGAACCATATTCTGGGCGGCGTAAACTGCCTGCCAAGCATAGTTGCCGATGCCTTGGTTGTTTCCGGCCTGTCCCCAGGATGCCCTGAGCTTGAGGTTTGAGAGCCATGCCTTCGTGTTCTCCATAAAGTTCTCCTCGTGGATCTTCCAGCCAGCGGAGAAAGAAGGGAATATGCCATAGCGGTTGTTGCTTCCGAATCTGGAAGAACCATCCGCGCGGAGATTGGCCTCGAACAGGTAACGGTCCTTGAACGTGTAGTTCATGCGGCCGAAATATGACCTGAGTCCCCATCCTGCCTTGGCTGAGCTGGAGGAAGACTCCAGGCTTTCGTAGGTGGACAGGTCGTTGAGGGTCCAGTCCGTCGCTCCCTTCTTTCCTACGCCCCATCCCCATGTGCGGTACTCCATCGCTGAATATCCCGCGAGCACTCCGAGGAAATGG
>CAKVBK010000030.1 GCA_934725285.1 uncultured Bacteroidales bacterium
TGATGCCCCTGTAGTCTAATGGATAGAATTTCGGATTCCGGTTCCGACGATTTGGGTTCGATTCCCAACGGGGGTACAAGTGAAGAATAATTATTATATCTTGTTGGATATGAGTTAGTTATCTATCTTATGAAAAGAATCCTAATCTGTCTTGCGGCTGCGTTTTTTGCTTGCGTTCCGGTGGTGTCGGCTCAGACACCGGAGTCCCGTAATGAGATAACGTTTGGCTATGGCAGGGTAACTGTTGTGGATTTCGCCCATGTGGTTGGCGGGGTTTTCGCCACGGTGTTCACCGCCGGTTACGCGCGGTTTGACAATTTCAGGTCTTACGGGTCTGCCAATATTGAATATTACCGGGTTTTCAACAAAACATTTTCTGTGGGTGCGGCAGTGTCATGGTTCGGGGGGACCGCTGACGAGTTGAACAAGGATAATGAGAAGATCGGAAACGCTGACTACAGCGGATTCGCGGTCATGCCTGCGGCCAAGGCATTCTGGTTCAGGAAGCCGCATGTGGCGATGTACTCGAAACTTGCCGCCGGGGTGGCGCTGCTCGACGATTACGATGACGTGAGTGACTCTCATTCTTTCGATCCATATTTCGGGGCTCAGGTGACCCTCGCCGGAGTACAGTTCGGCGGGGATCGCTTCCGTGGATTCGTCGAACTTGGCGGCGGAATGCAAGGCTTTGTGCTGGCCGGAATGAGCGTCTCATTCTGAAATCTTTATAGGGCTTCAATGAAATATCGGGGCGAAGCGGCGCAAGAGTTTAGTGAAAACCAAGAGTCCATCTGGGCGGTTCCGCAAGAACCTTGAATAATGAGCAATAAGAAAGGGAGAGCATTTCGCTCTCCCTTTCTTATTTGCACCAGCGGTCAAGCCAGTCGAAGTAGCTTCGGTGCCAGAACAAGGCGTTCTGCGGCTGGAGGATCCAGTGGTTCTCCTCAGGGAACACGATCAGTTTGGACGGCACTCCCATCATCCGGGCGGTGTTGAACGCGGCCATGCCCTGGTCGTAAGGGATGCGGTAGTCCATCATGCCGTGGATGCAGAGGATCGGAGTGTGCCACTTTGTGACATTCATGTCCGGGGAATTGGAATAGTGGCGTTTGGCCTTGGCGGCGGAGCTCCACGGCGAACCTGCCTGCTGGATACCGCCGAAAGTCTTGCCGTCGCCGCGCGGCCCCATCTCACCGGCTGTGTATGAATATTCAGAAAGCCCGCCGTTGTCGAAGTTCGGGAACCACATCTCTTCGGTTTCATAGTACATGTACTTTTCATCGAATATGCCTGCGTGGGCGATGAAGCAGTCATAGACGTTGCCATGGATACCGGCCATATAATAGACGCTGAAACCTCCGTAGGACGCTCCGCAGCCAGCGAGTTTGCCCACATAAGGCTCAGCCTTGAGCTCCTTGGCGGCGCAGAGGTAGTCCTGCATGTTCTGACCGACGTAGTCACCGCTGATCTGCTCGCACCATTCCTGGCCGAATGCTGTTGTGCCTCTGCGGTTAGGAAGAATCACGATGTAGCCCTGGTTGGCCATGAGGCGGTAGTTCCAACGGTAGCTCCAACCCTGGCTTAGAGTGCCCTGAGGGCCGCCAAGGAATATCTCGATGGCTGGATAAACCTTGGTGGAGTCAAACTGAGGAGGGTAGAGGACCCAGGTGAGCATCTTCTTTCCGTCCGTGGTCTTGATCCAGCGCTCACGTGTCTCGTAGGCTGTCAGCTGGCCGATGATCCCGCCGTTCTCGTCGGTGATCCTGCTGAACGATCCGTCGGTCTCGTTGACGGCCACAAGTTCGGTCGGGAATTCCATCGAGCAGTAGCTGGCGAGCAGGGTGCTGTCAACGATGGCGAACGGAGAGTTGAAATCGTACCAGGCGTCGTCAGGTGTTATTCTCTTGATCCCGGCATCGGCCACGGTCACGTTGCAGATCGCCTGAAGCCCCTCGATCAGAGAGTTGAAATAGATGCTCTTGGAGTCGGCCGCCCAGACCGGACCACCTGCGTTGTACTTGAAATCAGCGGTCAGGTTGCGGATTCCATTTATCTGAGGAACAGCGGACTGGCCATCGGATGAAGCCTCCGCGTCAGCGAGGTCAGCCACCATGAGGCGGACCTTGTCGGCCTCGTACCCGTTGCGCTCCATGCTGAGCCAAGCAATGTGTTTTCCGTCAGGACTCCATACCGGATCCGTGTCGTAGCCGCCGGCCATCGGAATCCGGACGGTCTCGCCTGTCGGGATGCTGTAGATGTAGATCTCCGTGTCCGTCGAGAAGGCATATTCACGACCCGTCTCGACCTTTTTGCATGAATATGCCACATAGCGTCCGTCAGGGCTCCAGCAAAGCTGCTCGATGCCGCTCAGTGGCTCCAGGGGGAGCTCGTATTTGCCGGCGTCATCGGCGAGGATATTCATGGAATTGTCTTCTGTGATTTCACCGCCGAGAGGCGCCACGTAGGTCTGAGGCCTTTCGGTCGTCCAGTGGTCCCAGTGGCGGTACATAAGGTCTTCGGTGACGTAGGCCTGAGCCTTGTCCAGCTTCTTGTCGAAATCCTTCGGGGTCTTCACTGCCCCGGGAATCGTGCTGGTGTAGAGAACCTGCGACTGGTCAGGGCTGAGGCTGAACTCTCCTATTCCCGCTTCCACCTTGCTGATTTGCTTTCTTGCAGAGAGTGAGGCTTTTCCGTCAGCGAAGGTGATCGCCGCATTGTAGAGCTGGCCACCCTGGAGGTAGTAGATGGACTTCCCGTCCAGACTCCAGCGGGCGTTGCTGAGACTCTTGCCATCGGCCGTCAATTGGATCTTGTCCCCGAAAGAAAGCGAACCGTTTTCCTTTCTGGTCACCTCGCCGAGGAACAGATTCCTGCACGAACGGTTCTCCTCGATAGACGTGTAGCTTACTCCATAGAGAATCCAGTGCCCGTCAGGTGACAGCTGAGGATCCGACAGACGTCCCAGTGACAGCAGGACCTCGGGAGTCATCCTTCCGTCCTCGACCTTGATGTCGGACGGGCCGATGTAACCTTTGTCGGCCTCCGTTCCGCTTTTCTGTGCACAACTCATCATTGCAATAAGTGCCGCCGCAATGAGGGCGGCCTTTCCTTTGTTTATCATAAATATTATAAGTATTGTTTATAAGCTTTTTCAAGCTCCTCCTTCACTTCCCGCCTTACCGCTTCCGGCTCAAGGACTTCCAACCTTCCGGCATGGCGGCAGAACTCCATAGTCAGGTTCCTGTTCGGAATGACCCGGATTCTGAATATTATTCCGCCACTTTCAGCCTTCCCTTCCTCTGCTTGCGAATGGTGGATCGGCAGGTCGCGAAGGTAGCGCGCCTCCTCCTCTGTCACCTTGAAACGGATTGTCACCGGCTTCTGGCCGGCCTTGGGGAAATATATTCCATAACTCTGGCTGAATATCCCGTCCACATCGAAGTCCTTCGGCATCCTGAAAGGCATTTCCGTCACTTGAAGCGAGGTGATCCTGTCGAGGCCATAGACCCTCCAAGCGTTGATGTCATCATTTCCGCTGTCAGCCACGGCCCTTTCGTGGCAGAACGCCACCAGATACCACCGTTTTTCGTGTTCTTTTATAGCAAGCGGCTGTACGTGAAGGGTTTCCGAGGAATCGGAACTGTATTTCCCATAGACGATCTCCAGTTCTTTCCCGTCCTCCATCGCCTGCATTATCGCCGTGAGGTACTTCTGGCCGGAAGGAATCTCCTCCACACTGACCCTTCCTGAGAGGCGCTCCTTGCCAAGAGAAAGCAGGTTGTTGACCGTGAATGTATTGACAAGCCAGCCTATGCTCTCCTCGTTGTCCATGACATCACCGCTGTATGGAATGAGATATCGGTTGGTGCTTCTGTCGCAGTCGATGTCGATCCCGAAAAGATCCGCCACCGCGAGCCTGTGGTTGTTGAAAGTCCTTCTTGAATATGTCTGGCCGTAGCGTCTTGAGTACTTCCCGTCAATCTCTTGAAGAGTCAACCCATGCTCGCCGGCGGCGGTGAGCGTCTGGATCAGCCAAATATATTTTCCGATAAGTTCTGAAACCATAAGACTGTGCTTGTTTTCGGCACATCAAAGATAATAAGCCTTTTTGATTTTTCAAAAACGGGTACCATAGGTGTCAGGCTTGCAAATATTCATTATATTTGTTGAAGCATGCCTTGACGTGTGGAACCGCACCTAAAATTCGAGGAATGCTGCAACGATGAGAAACAGACTGGAGACAGATGTGCAATTCCTTCCGGGGGTGGGGCCTAAAAGGGCTTCGCTGCTCCGGTCGGAACTTGGTGTGTCCACAGTCGGTGACCTGTTGCACACATTCCCGTTCCGTTACATTGACCGCAGTTCAATCCAACTGATTTCAGAGGTCCAGTCAAGCAGCGCGTACGTTCAGATCCTGGCCAGGGTTGTGTCATCACAGGTCAGCGGCAAACGTCTCAGTGTTTTTGTGCAGGATCAGAGCGGAACCATAGAGCTGGTTTTCTTCAAAGGTATCAAGTACACCTATGAACGCCTGAAGCCTGGCACCGTGTTCCTCTTTTTCGGAAAACCAAGCCAGTTCAACGGTAAATTGAATATGGTGCATCCTGAAATTGACAATCCACCATCAACATGCGCCGTCAACTTCTCCGGGACCTTGACCGGTGTTTATAACTCCACAGACAGGCTGAAAAACGGAGGCGTGACCGGAAAGGTTATGAACAGACTGATGGCCGAGGCGATAGACCTTGCTATCGGGGATGTTGAGGAGACCCTGCCTGAATATATTCTTCGGGAGAAAGGTCTTGTCCCGTTGAGGTTCGCCATAAGGAATGTCCATTTCCCGTCAGACCAGAACGCGCTTGAGAAGGCCAGATACCGCCTCAAATGGGAGGAGCTGTTTCTGTTGCAGCTTTCTTTGCTGAAGCAGAAATATGTGCGCAGCCGGTCCGCTGTCGGGATTCCGATGCCTAAGGTCGGTCCGGCGTTCAATGCATGCTACAGCGCTCTTCCTTACGAGCTAACTGGAGCCCAGAAACGTGTGATAAAGGAGATCCGCTCGGACATGATGAGCGGTCATCAGATGAACCGCCTGCTTCAGGGGGATGTCGGATCTGGAAAGACTATGGTAGCCGTGCTTTCGGCGTTGATCGCTGTCGGGAACGGTTATCAGGCCTGTATAATGGCACCGACCGAGGTCCTTGCGCAGCAGCATTACGCAAACATCTCCAAGTACCTGGCTCCGACCGGAGTCCGTTGCGAACTGCTGATCGGCTCGACAGGGAAGGCCGCGCGTCGGCCGATCCTGGATGGTTTGGCCGACGGCTCAGTCGGAATCATCATCGGCACGCATGCTCTCATTGAGGACACGGTGGTGTTCAGAAACCTCGGCCTTGCCATCATTGACGAGCAGCATCGTTTCGGAGTAGAGCAGAGGGCAAGGCTTTGGGCCAAAGGGGCTTCCGGCGTGCCGCCTCATGTGCTTGTCATGACCGCTACTCCGATTCCAAGGACGTTGGCCATGACATTCTACGGGGACTTGGACGTCTCGGTGATAGATGAGATGCCTCCTGGCAGAAAGCCTATCCAGACGATGCTGATAGGGGAGGGCAAGCGTCCGCAACTGTACAATTTCATGAAGAAGGAGATAGCTGCGGGGCGTCAGGTATTTGTTGTCTATCCTTTGATATTCGAAAGTGAAAAAGTTGACTATCAGAATCTCGAAGCTGGCTATGAGGACATTGTCTCCAGATTCCCTTTTCCTCCTTACAAGGTTGCCATCGTGCATGGCCAGCAGACCAGCGAGGTGAAGCAGTTCAACATGGACGCTTTCGCGGCGGGGAGAGCGAATATTCTTGTGTCCACAACCGTGATCGAGGTCGGTGTAGATGTCCCGAATGCCTCCGTGATGGTGATTGAGAGTGCCGAACGGTTCGGCCTTGCCCAATTGCACCAGCTTCGCGGACGTGTCGGACGCGGATGCGAAAAGTCTTACTGCGTTCTGATGCACGGCAACAAGGTCAGCAAAGAGTCACGCAAAAGGCTGGAACTTATGTGCGCCACGGAAAACGGCTTTGATCTGGCCGAGGAGGATATGAAAATGCGCGGGCCTGGAGACTTGGAGGGAACCCAGCAGAGTGGCCTTCCTATTGAGCTTAACATCGCTTCTCTTGCCCACGATGGGGATTTGCTTGCGGACGCGAGAAGTTATGCCGAGCATGTGCTCGCTCATGATAAAAGTTTGGAACTTCCTGTGAATGAGCTTCTCGCACAGGAACTTCGCAAGGACAAGTACAACATCAAAGATTACAGCAAGATCTCGTAGCCGCCTTTATCCCATCGTTTAGACAGGCTTGATTCTTACGGCAAATCTTCCGGTCGGCAATTTTTCAGTTTCGGGTGGTTCTTGTCTTTCTCAGATAGTATTATCTTTTCTTTCGGAATCTTCCAGTCAATGGCCAGATCCGGATCATCCCAAGCGATGGCTCCCTCGGATTCGGGGCAATAATAATTGTCGCATTTGTATTGGAATATCACCTCGTCGCTCAGGACACTGAACCCATGGGCGAATCCCCTCGGGATGAAAAACTGCATGTGGTTGTCCTCCGAGAGTTCTGCCGACACGTGTTTTCCGTATGTCTTTGAACCGGGCCTCAGGTCCACGGCCACATCGAGCACCTTGCCTTTCACGACCCTGACCAGCTTGCTTTGGGCGTGCCCGCCTTTCTGGAAATGCAGCCCTCTGACGACTCCGTAGCATGATTTGCTCTCATTGTCCTGAACGAATGTCACCGGGCCGATCTTCTCTTCGAGCTCCCTTTGGTTGAAAGATTCGAAGAAATACCCTCTGCTGTCCTGGAATATTCTTGGCTCTATGATAAGGACGCCATCTATTTCGGTTGTGAAGATGTTCATGATGTCTGTACCCTTGCTTATATTCAAGTCTTGGTCTTGATGTTGTCTATTCCTCCGCCAGTTTGAGTAGGTACTGCCCGTACTGGTTCTTGATCATCGGCTTGGCCAGCTCGCGGAGCCTGTCGGCTGTGATCCATCCCTTTCTGAAGGCAATCTCTTCCAGACATGCGACCTTGAGCCCCTGACGTTTCTCGATGACCTCGATGTAGGTGGATGCTTCGGCGAGGGATTCGTGAGTGCCCGTGTCCAGCCACGCGAAGCCACGCCCCAGTTTCTGGACCTTCAGCTTTCCTGCCGCCAGAAATTCCTGGTTCACAGTGGTTATCTCCAGCTCGCCTCTTGCAGACGGCTTGATGCGGTGCGCGATCTCCACCACATCGTTCGGGTAGAAGTAGAGCCCGGTCACAGCGTAGTCACTCTTTGGGGCGGCCGGCTTTTCCTCAATGCTGAGGCAGTTACCGTCCTTGTTGAATTCGGCCACTCCATATCGTTGAGGGTCACTGACTTGATAACCGAAAACGGTAGCCTTGTCTTCCTCCTCGGCCGTGCGGACAGCCTCTCTTAATTGAATGCCGAAACCTGTGCCTTGGAATATGTTGTCTCCCAGCACCAGGCAGACACAGTCACCACCTATGAATTCCTTTCCTATTATGAAAGCCTGCGCGAGCCCGTCCGGAGAAGGTTGTTCGGCATATTCAAAATTCACTCCGAAATCACTTCCGTCGCCCAGGAGCCTTTGGAATCCAGGCAGGTCTGAAGGAGTGGAAATGAGGAGTATGTCTCTTATTCCGGCTGTCATCAAAACCGAGATCGGATAGTAAACCATCGGCTTGTCATAAACAGGCAGCAGTTGCTTGCTGACTCCCTTTGTTATAGGGTATAGACGGGTGCCGCTTCCGCCGGCGAGTACGATTCCTTTCATGGTTATATTCAGTGTTGTTTGATCCTTTTGATGCAGTCCACAAGGGAATCCCGCCAGTAGGGGATTGTGATTCCGAAAGTCTCTTTTACTTTAGTTTTGTCAAGAACCGAGAATCGTGGTCTCCGCGCTTTTGATGGATATTCATCCGTGTGGCAAGGCATGATGTCGCATGTCGTTCCGCCGATCTCGCTGATCGCCTTGGCGAAGTCATACCAGGATATGGCCCCCTCGTTGGAGAAATGGTATATTCCTGTGTCACCGAGCCGGTCGTTATCGATTATTGTCGCGATCAGAGTGGCCAGGTCATGGGCGTAAGTGGGAGTGCCGATCTGGTCGAAAACGACTTTGAGCGAGTCCTTTTCCGCCGTAAGGCGGAGCATCGTCTTCACGAAATTCTTCCCGTAAGGTGAATATAGCCAAGCGGTTCTGATGATTATGCTCTTGCATCCGGATTTCTCAATCTCTTTCTCCCCGGCCAGTTTGGTGGATCCATAGACTCCCAGAGGATCTGTCGGCCAATCCTCCTTGCAAGGCATGGGAATATCCCCGTGAAAGACATAGTCCGTGGAGATGTGGAACAACGTCGCCCCTCTTTCCGCCGCGACTTCGGCCAGATTCCAGGCCGCGGTGCAGTTCAGCTGCATAGCCATCGCAGGCTCGTCCTCGGCCTTGTCCACATTCGTGTAGGCCGCGCAATTAACAATGACATCGACCTTCTCCGCGTCGCATAAGATTCTGAGAGCATTGATGTCCGTGATGTCAAGGCTGGCCGTCTCGACTCCGGCAAGCGAGATGACATCGGAAAATATATAATTGTCGCGGCTTCCAGCCGTTACGTTGCGGAGTTCCGTGCCTAATTGGCCGTTGGCTCCTGTCACAAGAATATTCATAAAAAACATTCCGCAGATTACTTTCTGCGTCTATAGGTGATGTGCACCACACACAAATTTAATCACAAATATTCCTTTATCCAAATCGGATTTTGGGGCATATAGGGGACGAAGTGACGTATGGGCAAACACGCTATGGCCGCTGATGATTGTCACTCGACGTTTCTGAAAGATTTTCCGCCGAAGTTCATAGTGCGCTTATGCGATGATGACTGGCAAAAGTTGTGATTTTAAGAAGAAATTCGGATATTCGTTTGAAAAATAGATATTGTATGCCTGACACGATGACCAGGGATCAGCGGCATTATTGCATGTCGCGGATCAAGGGTAAGGACACGCGGCCGGAGATGGTCGTGAGGCGGTACCTTCATGCCATAGGGTTCAGATACTCGCTTCATGTCAAGAGGTTGCCAGGATGCCCCGACATCGTGCTCAGAAAATACCACACGGTGATATTCGTCAATGGATGTTTTTGGCACGGGCATCCAGGGTGCGAGAAGTTCAGAATGCCGGGGTCTAATGTGGAATTCTGGCAGGAAAAGATCCGCAGAAACAAGGAACGCGACGCTCAGGAGGTCGCCGCCCTGGAGGCATTAGGTTGGAATGTGATTGTGGTCTGGGAATGCGAGCTCTCCAAGACGAACAAGGAAAGCACCTTGAGAAATATTGCCGATATGCTTAGGCGGAACATAGAACCAGAGTCCATTCATGCTATTCCTCCATCGGTTCGCAAACTGTCGTTTAAGGAATAGGTTGCGTATGGGAATATAATTGTGTAGATTTGCATAAATATCAATATAGATGAAATCACAGAAGGTGCCGCTTTGTTTGGTGTTCAGCATGTCAGTTCTTGCATCGGTCGGGAATCTTGTCGGTCAGCTTATTGCAAATCAGATCCTTGCAATGTGTACTAAGCCGTTGATCGTGCCGTCGTTGGCATTGTGCTGTTGGATTCTTCTCAAGAATAACGGGATCTCAAGCTTTCGGGGCGCAACCCTTATCTCGGCTTTGACCTTTGGAGCCATTGGAGACATTTTGCTGATGTTTGACGGGCCGGAAGCCTTTCTGGCAGGTCTGACGGCCTTCCTTATTGGGCATATTTTATACTTGGTGACCATCGGTGCTCCACATAAGGAACCTTCAGGCTCTCACTTTGTCCTTGGAGTGATTGTCCCCGTCGTCCTGATTTTCATCATGACAATGGCCGCACAGTTGTTCAAAGTCAAAGGTTTCCTTGGAATGGCTGTGACATTGTATGCCGTGATGTTTGCATTCTGCATTAACGCGGGCATACATAATGCCGTCATCAAAAGGCAGCGCCTCTATTGGATCACTGTCATCGGCTATGCGCTGTTTGTAATCTCAGACACCATTCTTGCGGTTGGTAAGTTCACGGACATCGAGGTCCCGGCAAGAGGCTTCTGGGTGATGCTGACGTATATTCTTGCTCAATTCCTGATCGCCTTGTCGCTTACTTTGGTGGAAATAAGGCGGCGCAAGGAAATAAAGATCCATGCTAATTGATTTTTATCCCGAAAATTGTTATTTTTGCATCGCAAACACGGAGGATTGTCCGAGTGGTTTATGGTGCTTGTCTCGAAAACAAGTCGGCTGAAAGGCCCCACAGGTTCGAATCCTGTATCCTCCGCTTTCACTGATTAATAACAAGTTATGACTATTCAAAAATTATCCGGTGCCGCAGCGGTGATGCTTGTCGCGGCAATGGTCTGTTGTACATCCAACGACCCGATTGTGAATATTGCCTTGAACAAGGCTGTCTACGCTTCGTCTTCCTATGATTATAACCTTACAGCGCAGTTGGTCACGGATGGGGTGGTGGAGGCTGGCGAGCCTGTGTGGCTGCGGGTCTCTACTGCTGAGGGAGAGTTGCCACGGCGCGAGAAGGAATGGACTGTGGACGCAGGGCCATATTCAAACAACCGGTTGGATGGTGAGGCCAATTTCCTTGAATATGAATGGAGCGGACAGAGGTTTTCAGCCGGTTGTGTCCGAGTGCGTGGGTATGTGGTATATCAGGAGCCAGCTAAAGGGTGGTCTATCACATGCATGACAGGTGATTCCGGATCGGAAATGAACCAGGTCGGATTTGCCGGAGGCTCCGGCTTGCCTGGAACAAAACGTTATCCTGAAGTGATCACGGACCCTAACAAACAGACTGAGTCAATCACCCGTCCGTCCCGTGAGCTGGATCTGGAGATTCCACTCAAAGGCGCGTCTGATTTCAATCATTTCAAAATAGACTTCAATATGGACGGGGCTCTTTTCTGGGTGATCTATGCCGTGGATTTCTCAACGGAACAGAAGTTCGGAAGAAGTTCAGACACCGGGCCTTATGATTCCAAGGAATCCCGTGGATTCAATGTACTTCCGTCTGAGGTTTATTCAAGCGTGTGGATGAGCGCCGACGACAAACCTCAGTGGATAAGGATTGACCTTGGAACGAAAATGAAATTCAGAGAGATTCGTCTTGATTGGATCCATAAGGCAGAGAGTGGCTGCATTGAAATCTCGGATGATGCGAAGAATTGGAGAAAAGTGGCTGATCTTCCGCAGACTGATTCTCTGACATATTCAATCAAGGCGGCCGGTAACGCCCGTTATGTCCGTCTTTCAATGGAGGGAGCGGATGAGAGCGGACATTTCGCTTTGAGCGAGATGAAAGTGCTTGGCCCAAAGGCGATAGAAGAAATCAAAACGGAATGGAAACTTCAGCGGGCTTCTGCGGTTTCAGAAAGTGGCGAGGTGATTTCCGGAAATGAATACGATGATTCGTCATGGCTTCCGGCTGTCGTGCCCGGAACCGTCCTTTACAGTTACATAGCTGCCGGGGCTGTGCCGGATCCGGGAATAGCGGACAACAATCTTCAGATTTCAGAGTCGTTCTTCAATTCTGATTTTTGGTACAGATGGACTCCAGACACTGAGGCTCTGAACATGTCGGAGCGTGCGGAAGGCGAGTCCATGATTCTTGCATTTGATGGAATAAATTGGAAGGCAGAGGTTTATGTCAATGGAAAATATGTGGGAAACATCGCCGGTGCCTTCAAACGCGCCAGTTTTGACATAACCGATCTGATCAAAGGAGATAATGATGTCATAGCCGTTCATATTATAAAACCGGCCCATTATGCCGCTGTGAAGGAGAAAAACGCGGAAAGTCCTGACTTCAACGGAGGCCAGCTTGGGGCTGACAATCCGACTTTTCATGCCACGGTGGGCTGGGACTGGATGCCTACAGTCAGAGGGCGTGATATGGGAATATGTAACGATGTGCGCTTGGAGAAGGCCGAAGCTGTGACGTTGAGCGATCCGCTTGTCAAAAGCAGGATCACCGAAGGTACCGCATCGATGACTGTAGAAGTCAAGGCCGCAGATGTTTCTTCCAAGAGTGTCAGCGGAACAATTCGTGGAACCATCGGAGACATCGAGTTCTCTAAGAAAGTGAAACTTGAGGCAGGGGAGAGCGGAACCATCATATTCACCCCAGAGGAATATCCGCAACTAAGGAATCAGAAAATAGATCTTTGGTGGCCTAATGGCTATGGCGAGCCGGCATTGCACAAGGCGTCCTTCTCCTTCATTCCTGACGGAGCGGCTGAATCGATGACCACTGTCGAGTGGCTTGCCGGCATCCGGGAGTTCACATACAGCGATGTGATGAGCGACCTGAAAATGTTCATCAACGGCCGCCGCTTCTTCCCAAAAGGAGGCAACTGGGGATTCAGTGAATATAACCTCCGTTATGGCTCTGATGAATATGATACGGCTGTCCGCATGCACAAGGAGATGAATCTGAATATGATCCGTAACTGGGTCGGCCAGACGGGTGACGAAGAGTTCTATGAAGCCTGCGACAAGTACGGAATCGTCGTATGGCAGGACTTCTGGCTTGCGAACCCGGCAGACGGTCCAGATCCTGATGACAACGAGATGTTCCTTGACAATGCCAGAGATTATGTCAGCCTTATCCGCAAGCATCCGAGCATCGGTCTGTACTGCGGCCGTAATGAGGGTTATCCTCCTGCAGCGTTGAACGCCGGTCTGATAGAGACCGTGAACGCTCTTCATCCAGATATCGTTTATATTCCAAGCTCAGCTGATGACGGTGTCAGCGGTCATGGGCCATACCGTGCCGTGGAGCCTTCGTTCTACTTCGAGAATCCGACCACCAAGTTCCACAGCGAGAGGGGAATGCCCGCTATAATGGAATATGAAAGCCTGAGTCAGATGCTTACTCCGGATCACCTCTGGCCAGCGAACGATGTCTGGGGACAGCATGATTTCACAAGAACAGGGGCTCAGGGTGACACCGCGTTTGTCGGAATGGTAAGAAGGCGCTTTGGCGAGCAGGCGATGGAGACCGCCGAGACTTTCGCGAAATATGCCCAGTGGGTCAACTATGATGGCTACCGTGCCATGTACGAGGCTAACAATGTTGGCCGCAAGGGACTCCTGATCTGGATGTCACACAGCGCCTGGCCAAGCCTTGCATGGCAGACCTACGACTATTGGTTCCGCCCGACGGCGGCTTGCGCCGCTGTCAGGAAGGCCTGTGAACCTCTGCACATCCAGCTGAATCCGGCTTCAAGTCAGATTGAAGTGGTGAATGCCAGCAGCGGCGATCTGGAGAACCTGACCGCAAGCGTTTCTGTACTCAACCCGAATGGTGAGGAGGTATATTCAAAAACAACTCTTGTCAGTCCTGCGGAGGATACTACGACTCCTGTCATTGACATCGCCGATGTTCCTGACGGCCTTTGCATAGTGACCCTCAAACTGACATCCGCTGACGGAAAAGTCCTTTCGGAGAACACATATTTCCGTAATTTCCTCTCGGGCAAGGACACCGGCAACTATCAAGCGTTAGTCGGTACAAAATGGTTGAATGATTCTCTGCTTCGATTCGACTGAATCAGCGATTTCTGGGGTAGCGTTGGTTTTATGCTCGGTTCGTTTTAATCGGTCATAAAAATAAAATGGCGAATTTTGGTAACGTGCAAAATTCGCCATTTTCGTTTTTTATGACCGCATATTTGCGTTGAAGAGGTTTTGTCTCTAATAAGAATCTAATGTTGATCCTATTGATCTGTTGGAATTTAGAGAGTCGTAATGTGGAAATTGCGCCAGAGAACCTTGATGTTGTTGCCGTCGTGGATCTGAAGCATGATGCGGCCGGACTTGGAACCGATCAACTCATCGTTGATGTCAACCATAGGCTCTCCGTTCAACCATGTCTTCACGTTGTCCCCTTCGACACGCAGACGGAGAGTGTTCCATTCCCCTTCCTTGAGGATGTTCTCCTTTTCGTCCGGAATCTGAACCAGCCAGCCACGACCGTATGACTCATATATTCCTGCCGTGTCATATCCCTTAGGGGCGACCTCGCACTGCCAACCGTTCACGATGTTGTTCTGGTAGCCACCTTCGACAAATGAATGGAAGAAGAGGCCGGAATTGCCGTTCGAGCACTGTTTGAACTCAACCGTCAGGTCGAAATCCTTATAATATTCACGGGTTCCGAGGTAGCCGTAGCGAAGGTCCTCGCCGTTCTCGGTCACGAGATTGCCTTCCTCGTCGACACCGGTGCGCATGCTTCCGAACAGTTCCCATCCGTGAAGATCCTTGCCGTTGAAAAGTTCGACCTCCTGACCGGCCTTGTGTGGCAGTTCCTTGATCTTGATATTCCTGAATGATGCAGGATCGCCGTGGTCCTGAAGGCAGATCACACCCTCGTGAGCGAGACCATATTCAGTGGCGTTGCCCCATTTCCCGCTGGCTTTCTTCTCGAACCAGTCGTCCGTCCATGCCTCGAACTCAAGGATTTTCTCTCCGTTCAGCCAATGCTCCACGTGGCCGTTGTCAAAGACAATCTTTGAATTGTTCCACTCTCCTTGTGGGTTGACCTTCATTTTGCTGTAGTCAGGAAGGTGCATAGCGTAGTCAACGCCAAGTTTCTGCCATTCCTCAAGTTTCGCCGGAGCGTTGACTTCCTCCCATCCATCATTGTCAATAAGTTGATATTCAGGACCTGTTACATAAGGTACCTTGAATTTCGGATTTTCGACAACGTGGTAAAGCATTCCGCTGTTGCCTCCGTGGGTTAGTTTCCAGTCCCAGGACAACTCGAAATTCTCGTATTTCCTGTCAGTGACGATGTAGCCGGACTCATCCGCTCCGTTGCCTGAAGCCTGAATGCAACCATCCACGACAGTCCATCCGTTTGTAAGAGAGTCTCCGTTGTAGTCACGCCAACCGTCAAGGTTCTCACCATTGAACAGAAGCACCCAACCGTCAGCTTTCTCTGCCGCTGTGAGCGTGTTCTGCTTTTGGGCACAGGATGTCATTGAAGCTGCGGCACATGCAATTGCCAATCCTAATAAGATCTTTTTCATTGATAGTGAATATTAAATTGAAGTGTTATCTCCGTTTATCCATGCAAAAATAGATATAATTTGGGAGTAAAACAACCGGCTGGAATGTGTGGATACTACGAGAGATATTCAGTCATTCAAACCTTGCACGTTTGGTTGTTTCGTAAAGACACGAAATTTTTCAGTGAGAAAGGGACAGTTTTATAAAATAATACTTATTTTTGACTTTGTATAAAAACGAACTGTTATGAAAAAGAATCTGACAAGATTTGTCGGAAGCTTCATGCTTCTGATCGCCACTGCTTGTGGCAAGTCCGGAACTGAACCGGAAACGGAACCAACACCTGAACCGGAACCGGAGCCAACACCTGTTGTCGCTGAAAATCTCAGCAAGGAAGGAACCGCGAACTGCTATGTCATCACGAGTGAAGGTGAGTATTCATTCGACGCTACGGTCAAAGGGAACGGTGCGACAACTGAAGGTTTGTCTGCTCCGGAAAAGTTGTCTCCGGAATCGGCGGCGCTTGTGTGGGAAACCGCAAAGGGACTGTTGACCGATGTGACTCTCGCTGATGGCAAGATCTCATTCAAGGCATCTGCCCAGAACGGAAATGCTGTCATAGCGGCGAAAGCGGCGGACGGGACAATAATATGGAGCTGGCATATCTGGTTCCCGGAAGATGAGATAGCCACATCTGAGACCAAGACAGGCTATCATGTGATGAATATGAACCTGGGTGCGATGACTGCCACATTTTCTTCGGTTCCAGATGTGAGACCATACGGATTGCTGTACCAGTGGGGACGCAAGGATCCTTTCCCGGCTTCGCCTACAGTTACCGGTGACACCGAAACCGTGGGAGCCAAACTTTATGGTCCGGACGGATCAGAGGTGAAGATCGTCAATTCTCCTTGGAGTTCTGTGTCAGACAACACGATAGCTTATGCGACAGCGAATCCGACCGAGTGTCTTTCCAACTATGCGCAGTACAGTACGTCAAGGGATTGGCTTAATCCGACAGACAGCACCGGGGCACTTTGGGGTAACCCTCTGGGTTATGTGAGGAATTCCGACAATAGTTATGTCAACAAAGGGGCTAAATCTTTCTACGATCCTTGCCCTGTAGGCTATCGTGTGCCACCGGCCGACGTGTTCAGAACATTCACAACCTCGGGAGGATATTCGCAGGATCCATCAACATTTGATGTTGTGGATGTGAATGATGATGGCGTCATAGATGTTTTGGATTATAATTATGGATGGTTCTTCAATATGAAGAGCGGAAGCCAGTTTTTTCCGGCGGCCGCGCGTTACGATGGCTCTTATGCTATGCTGATGGGATCAAAAAGCGGACTTTGGGGCTCGTATTGGGGCAACTGTCCCGCCAAAGCATACGGCAGCGCTTCCGGAATGTCATTTTGTGTCCTCTCATTTATGAATGAGGCTGCCGGAGTGTCAGCTTCAGCAACGGCATCGGCAGGTCGGGCTGATGCCTATTCAGTGCGTTGCGTCAAAGAATAAATTCCGTTTGACTAAGAAGCTGTTTTGATTTGTTGTCCTTTGAGGTGAAAGAATCTTCGTTTTCTTTCATTCAAACAGACAAATCAAAACAGTTTCTAATTTTTCTGATCATTCGCGTTGACCGGAAGAATCGCATTTTTGGACAATGCCGCATAAAGAGACCCCAGATAGGTTTCACCGATAGGTATGCGATCTTTACCTATCAAAATATGATTTCGTTCTATGGCTTCTATGCTTTCCAGACGGACTATGAAGGATTTGTGAATGCGTACGAAGTCTTCTTTGGGCAATGTGTCCTCCAAAGTTTTCATACGCATCAGGGAAAGGAGCGGAGTTGTGCCATCGTTAAGGTGGATCTTCACATAGTCTTTCAGACCTTCTATGTAGGAGATCTTGTCAAGATCAATCTGTTGGAGGCGGTATTCTGTCTTGATGAATATGCTCTTTATGCTTTTTTGACCGTCCCTTTCGGTCGGTTCAAAATATTCCTTGGCCTTGATCGCCGCCGAAAGGAAATCGTCGTACGAGATCGGTTTCAAAAGATAGTCCAGTGCTCGCACCCTGTACCCCTCGACGGCATATTCACTGAAAGCGGTGGTGAATATGATTCTGGTCCTTTCCGGCAGCATCCGCGATAGTTCCATCCCGCTTAGATTCGGCATCTGTATGTCGCAGAAGAGCAAATCCACAGGATTATCCTGAAGAAATGAATATGCTGTCGTCCCACTCGTGAAACTGCCTTTCAGTGACAGGAATGGTGTCTTGGATATATATGATTCCACAAGCCTGACGGCAAGCGGTTCGTCATCAATGACTATGCAACTGATCGTACTCATGATCCGGTCTTTATTCTGAGCAGCGAACGGTAGACACTCTGAACTCTGCCATATTCAAATGAATATGCTCCCGGATAGAGCAGGTCCAGCCTTCGCTTGAGGTTCGTGATTCCTATTCCTGAGCCGCTGTGGTCAGTGTCGTCCTTGGGATGGCAACTGTTCTCGACGAGACATGTGACATATTCATCATCCTCGCGCAGCCTGATTCTGATGAATGATTCCGCCGTGTCGCTGATGCCATGCTTGAAGGAGTTTTCGATGAGTGGTATGAAGAGCAGCGGGGCTATTTGTCTGTCCGAAGTGGTTTTCGGCAGGGAAACCTCCAGCTTTACCCCTGACGTCAACCTTGCGCTCATCAACTTGACATATTCCCTGAGGAATCCGCATTCCTTGGAGAGCGGAACCGTGTCTTTCTGGCTCTCATAGAGGACATATCGCAGCATGCCGCTGAGGTTATGGATGGCCTCCTGCGCCTCGGCAGGGTCGATCTGGATCAGCGAGTAGATGTTGTTCAGGGTGTTGAACAGAAAGTGAGGGTTGACTTGGCTTTTGAGATTGGCCAGCTCTGCCTCTGCCTGATTTTTCTCGATCTCTTTTCGCTGCGCCTCGTTGTTGTACCACTCCGTCGTCATTCTCACAGCCACCGCTATTCCTACTATCGCTATGTAGATGACTGTGTTGCGGACGGTGAAACTGATCGTGTCAAGTGTGGAGTGTGGTGGAGGCATCGTGCCGGGGGATGCAATGTACCTGAAAAAGAGGTGGACGGCTACACTGACATTGGCGATCAGAAGAGCGTTCCAGAACAGGAAAGCCCAGAATCGTTTGTTTGACAGGAAATGCTTTATCAGGAACAGGTAATTTGTGTAGAACACGATGACGAACGAGATCACCACCGGCAGGAAGCGCGAGTAATCCACTCCGCCGTGAAGCGGTCTTCCCGGCTGCGGCGAGAAAAACGGCATCGCCACGATCACCGCCCAGATCGCCAGATGAATGAACCAACCACTGTTTTTCCGCATATTTATTATCGTTGTTGCAAAGATTTGTGAAAGAACTCCTTGCGGAGATCGGAAGAAATCGGGTGGCGCGAGACGCGGTAAATGTCCGAGATGTCTCCGGACAGGTTGCAGACATCAAGTCCGCTGATTTCGGAGAGGTAGAGGCAGTTGTATCTGGCAGCCTGACCCTCCTGAATCTTCATTGTGTAGCGGAGAATGTCCATGATCTCGATCTCGCTGAGGCTGTCCTTGCTGAACACGTACAGATCCAGTGTTTTGAATGACCCGTAAAACCCGTCACCGGCCTTGCGCACCTTACTCTCGATGATCCGGCGCATCGGAAGCGCCATCGACCAATAGTCATATTCCTTGCTTCCGACATAGCGACCTCCCTGAAGTCCGTAGCCATAGCCGGAAGACATGATCGTGTCGAAATCGTCGCGCTCTTCCGGAACCGGGGATATCCCTGCCATCTCCTTGAGCATGGACTGCGCGGCTTCCTTGGTCTCCGGCATCGCCCTCGTCACCTCTATTCCCAATGAAACCCCGTCCGGACTCTGAAGGTCAGGCCTGTCCTTGTTCAGCAGCTCCGAGAACCTCCTGTCCAGCAGTGTCTCCAGCGAAATCTTCGCATACCTCTCAAAAAAGCAAGTGTCAAACTGGCTCATATTCTTTCTTTTTCCAAATATCGCAAATCCGTGTTACTTTTACAAATCTTGTTCCCCGCTTCTACAGAAGACTTCTACAGAATGATCACTCAAACCAGATAGGATTCGAGGCTTTTTCCGATTGATAGGTTGTCATGAAATTGACCGTGTCACCTAACTGTCTATTTAATAATGAAATAAAAGGATGATCCAGTTCTGTTATCTGTACTGGATGTTATCTTCTATTTATTGATCATCAGAATGTTGCCTGCCACGGTTCTCCATATTCATCCTTTGCATATCAGTGCAATTTCACTACTTTTGCTTGTGGAAGCGTTGGAACGAAGCTCTGCGATGTGAGTTTAGGCATTCTGGATTATTTATAAAGTTTATGAAATGAAAACGAACAGGATAACACTGCGTCCATGGAGGGAAAGCGATGCTGAGGCGCTGTACAAGTATGCTTCCGATCCGGAGGTCGGCCCTCGGGCGGGTTGGCCGGCGCATAAGAGTGTGGAAGAAAGTCTTGATGTGATAAGGAATATATTCACAAACGACCACACTTGGGCGATCGAGCTGAACGAGACCGGAGAGGCGATCGGCTGCATGGGATATTACACGAGCGGCGAAAGCAATATCGGAATCGGCGAGGATGACGCCGAGATCGGCTACTGGGTAGGGAAACCATACTGGAACAAAGGAATATGCACGGAAGCCCTTAGTTTGATGATAGACTACTGCTTCAAAGTGAAAGGCTTCCATACTCTTTGGTGTGATTTCTTCATCGACAACCCCGCTTCCGGCAGAGTCATGGAGAAGTGCGGCTTCAAAGACACCGGCAAGATCAACTGGTGCAGCAACCTATACCGTGGCGACGAGCGTCCCGTGAAAGTGATGCGGTTACTCCGTCAAGAGTCTTGCTGATCATGTGGATTTGCGTAAATTGACCTGGATCAATTTCTTTTCGGCTTCTTTCAAAGATGGTCTCGGAGCGTCCAAGTCTACAAGCCTTCCATTCTTGTCAAAGATAAGGTAACGGGGAATATACCGGAGTTTGATCTCCTTTAAGAAGTCTGATTCTTCGGACGTAATCCGATAGTTTTCTCCATTGTTTTCCAGGCCAAGTTCCTTTACGGACCGTTTCCAGTCAGACTCGCTTCGGTCTGTGGAAATGTAAAGGAATATTACCTCTTCGGA
>CAKVBK010000031.1 GCA_934725285.1 uncultured Bacteroidales bacterium
TGAAAAACTTGTTTATTACAGCAATGTGCATCTGCCTGATGACACTTGCAGGCTGCAATAAAGTTTCAGCCGACACCGGTCCTCTCAATCCAAAGGCTCAATCCGTATTAGCCGGCAAGTACCCTGGAGCTGTCATTATGAATGCTGAATATGATGACGGACTTATAGAAGTCAAGATTGTCCACGATGGCCGTGGCAAGGATGTCTATCTGACCAAAGATTTCGTTTGGGTGCGCTCCGAATGGGATGTCCGCAAGGCTGAGCTTCCGGCAGCTGTCACAAGCAAGGTTGCGGCCGACTGGCCGGCATGGAAGATTGACGGCTCCGAATTTGTCGAGACCCCGACCGGTTCATGGTATGAGATCGAACTTGAGCAAGGTGATTCCGATCTGGACATAAGGATCACACCTGACGGTGTGGTCGTGAAATAGCCAGACCAGGCCACAGCCATAAAACACCACACGCTCCCTGACGCGGCTCCCAACCGGAAATACTACCCGTAGATTTCCCTGAGTACCGTCAGGGAGCGGACGTTGACAGAGGATTCGGTGTGATGCTCGATGTACTTAAGGATGCATTCAGCGATCTCGTTGCGGTCGGAACCTCTCAGAGGCAGCAGCATCGCCTCACCGAACGAACTGGTCAACAAGGACTTGATATGGTCCAAATGTTTACCGGAGAAGGGGGCAAGACCGATCGTGTCTGGATTAAAGCCGAGGACGGCGCATAGTTCCAACAGGAACCAAAGGTGGAAATTGGCAAAGTCGCTTTGGAGGGCGTCCAGCGTCAGGATGGTCTTCTTCAACCAGTCCGTCAGCCCCTCCTCATTCGTCTGATCCTTTATCACCCGGAACAGCACCTCGCTCATGAAAAGCGTCATCGTGTTCTTGTGAATATTCCCGCGGATCCCCACGAGAGGGTTGACGCTGACGAAGTTGCGGGCGGACCAAAGATCCGATTTAGGATTCTCCGCAACTTCCGCCTCAAGAATATTCAAGGGCAGGAAAAGCGCCATCGCCGTCTTGGGGCTCACCTTGACAAGAAAGCCACGCCTTCCATATTCCCGGCTGAGGGTATGCAGGACTATGGAATTCTCACCGACTTTGGTATGGCCTATGACGATAAGTTCAGCCTTTTCGCGCATTGTGAAACCGTAAAAAATTATCGCTTGTTGAGCCACTGTGCCATCGCCCTCAAGGCCTTGCCCCGGTGCGAGATCTCGTTTTTCTGTTCCTCGGTGATGTCGGCGGCGGTGAGCCCTGGATATTCATCCGGGATGAAGATCGGGTCATAGCCGAAGCCTCCCCTGCCGGATTTCTCCCTTGCGATCGTGCCTTCCATCGTGCCCTCGAACTGGTGCAGCTCACCATCAAGGATCAGTGTCACGACACTGCGGAAGCGAGCCCTGCGGCTGACCGGCTGACCGGCAGCCTCAAGTTTGGAGAGCTCGGAGAGCACCTTGTCCATATTCAGATTGAAATCTTTGGAAGGTCCTGCGTAACGGGCTGTATAGACCCCCGGAGCGCCTCCAAGAGCGTCCACCTCCAATCCCGTGTCGTCAGCGAAGCAGTCGCACCTCTTCCTGTCGTAAATATACCGTGCCTTCTGGAGCGAGTTCTCCTCCAACGTCTCCCCAGTCTCCGGGATGTCCTCCGTTATCCCGAAATCGGCCGGAGTCACCAGCTCAAACCCATCACCCAAAATCTCGGAAGCCTCTCTCAGCTTCCCGCGGTTGCCCGTCGCGAAAACTATTTTTGTCATGTCGCCTGAAAATCTGTTTGTACACTTCTGCAAATATCCGCAGAATGCGTTGTTTTACCAAATTTCAATTTGTGTTTGTCCGGGTGTTTGTCCGGGGAAAAGCCTCCTGACCGGACAAAGTGGCGGATTACGGCAATATGTCCGGCAAAAGTGTGGCCTGGCCGGACAAAAAACACAAAACAGTTTCCGAGATAGGCATATCTTTCGGAAAATACTTAAATTTGCATGGTTGGCACGGGTGTTGCGCCCGTGTGCTGGTCGCTCCGCCACGAGGGCGGGGATTTTTATGAATATATTCCACTCTTCACTGCTTGCAGTGAAAGCAAGTCCCTCCCCAGAGGGGGAGGGACTTAGGGAGAGGGTAATGTGAATAGACGAGGTTGGGCAATCACCTTTAAACGTGAGATAACATATTTAACGACAAGTAATTGTCTACTTGCGAAAGATGAGATATGAAGATTAAATCATTGATAGCGGCATCGCTGGCGGTGGTGGTCAGCGCCGCGGCGTCCGGGCAGTCACAGAGTTTCAAGCTCGGGAAATGGACCGAGATTCAGAATTCCATCCTCAAGGAGCTCAACAGGTCTTATGTTGACTCGCTGCCGGTGGACAGGATCGAGAGAGCCGGCATCGACGCGATGCTGGAAAGTCTTGACCCCTACACGGTTTACATTCCGGAGGAGGAGAACGAGGACCTTATGATGATGATCAACAAGTCCTACGGCGGCATCGGTGCGCTCATCTACAAGCCGGAGAAGGACGGGAACGTCATCATCAACGAGCCTTACAAGGGGTCGCCGGCGGAAAAATACGGACTTCGCTGCGGCGACGAGATCATGGAAATCGACGGACAGAGCACGCACGGGCTCACAAGCCAGGAATGCTCCGACAGGATGAAGGGCAAGCCTGGCACGACCGTCAAGTTCAAGATTCAGAAAGTGCGCTCAAAGGAGATTGTGGACATTGTTGTGACCCGCGAAAGGATCCATCTTCCCGACATTGAATATGCCGGGATGCTCAACGACACGACCGGGTACATCTACCAGAGCGGATTCACTGAGAATGTCTCCGGAGAGCTGCGCAACGCTTTCCTTAAACTCAAGAAACAGGGAATGAAGAAGTTGGTTCTCGACCTTCGGGGCAACGGAGGCGGTCTGATGAGCGAGGCGATAAACATCGTGTCCCTCTTCGTGCCGAAAGGCTCGATGGTAGTGTCATCGAAAGGGCAGGCCGCCGGAACCGAAATGAAGTACAAGACAACATCCGAACCGCTTGACACGGAAATCCCGATCATCGTGATGGTGGATTCCGGCTCGGCGTCTTCCTCCGAGATTGTGACCGGAGCCCTTCAGGACCTTGACAGAGCCACGGTCATGGGCACGAGAACCTTCGGCAAGGGTCTTGTCCAAAGCATCCGTCCGCTGCCCTACAACGGCCAGCTTAAGGTCACCACAGCGAAATACTACACCCCGTCAGGCCGCTGCGTCCAGGCGATCGACTACTCGCACCGCAACGAGGACGGCAGCGTCGGGTATATTCCTGACTCACTTACACATGAGTTCAAGACGGCCCACGGCAGGACGGTGCGCGACGGCGGCGGAATCACCCCGGATGTCACCATCGAGGGACACGACTACAGCCGCCTGACATATTCTCTCGTATATTCAGGAATCATTCAGGAATATGTCCTTGACTACGTCCGTTCGCACGCCAGCGCTGATGAGGACTTCCACCTTGCCGACAAGGACTGGACGGATTTCGTGGCGTTCGCCAAGACCAAGGACTTCGACTACCGCTCCAGCGCCAAGACCTACTTCGACCGGATGAAGAAGGAGCTTGAGAAGGACGGCCTGTCAAAGAATATGTCAGCTGAGCTTGACGCTCTGCAGAAAGCGCTGGAGATGGACAAGGAGACCTTCCTTAAGCTCAAAAAGGACGAGATCGTGCCGTTCATCGAGGAGGAGATCGCTGTCCGTTACCACTTCCAGGAGGCAGGCATCAAGATCCGTCTACGCTACGATGAACAGCTTCGGAAGGCTCTCGCCGGTCCGATGATAGAGATATAGACAAGCGTGCGGCCGCGTTTCCTTTGAATCACAGCAATTTGCGAAACACCGCCAGTCACTTCGGAAGGGCAACATTCACGATAATAAACACATTACGGATCACGCCCGAATAACAAAAATCACCGGATCAGGCGAAAAGCCGAACCCGGTGATTTTTGTGTTGGCGGTGATCAGACCTATTCCTTGAAACCTGCGACATCGGCAAGGCTTGTCGGAATGACTTCCTTCTTCTCCTTGTACTGCTCGACGACACCTTTCAGGTCAGCGGTCTTGTGGGCGATCTTCTCTGCGCCGAAATTGGCCTTTGAGGTCACATAAGCGGTCACGGTAGTGCCCTTGGCCCCCGTAAAGTCGGTGTTGCCTTTCTTCGCGCTGTCGTACCAAGTCGTAGCATTGTCAGGAGCGGTCAAGTCCTTGACCTTGACGTACTGTCCCATATAGTCATCAAGTTGGTCGTCAGTGATTTCCGGCACCTTGATCTCGACCTTCTCCGAGGTCGGGTACACTTTGGCGAGTGTGATCTTGCGGAAAGTGCCGGTAGTGGTAAGTTTCGCCCTCTGAAGGCTTACGATGACCTTGGTGCCGACCGGCAGGGTGGTCTCCTTGTAATCCGTGCCATCATCGATGACGATTCCTGAATGGGCCGCTCCGGTGTTGTCCACAAGGGAAATAGCCTTGCTGAGATTACCGTTCTCATTGTTGGCGGCCACATAACCCTTCACCGCGACAAATTCGGCAAGTGTGCTGCCTCCGAAAGAGTCCAGTTTCTTGTTCAGTTCCTCAACCGTAAGAGCGTCTTTCTCTTCAGGGACAGTGTCCTTTTCCTCCGGCTCTACCGAAGTGGCCATCGTGTTGACATACTTCACGCCAGTGCTTCCGGTGACACCTATGGCATAGCCCTTCACAATGATCTTCGAGCCCTCATAAGCCTGAAGGCCAAGACTCGCGTCAGGATAAGAGACAGAACCCTCGATGGAGGAAGTTCCGTCAATGACCACATTATAATGATACTGATAGTTTGCGTCACGCTCGATCTTGAGAGTTCCCTTGTAGGTTATGTACTTGATTGACGGAGCGTTGACATAAGACTCAAACTTGGAGGCATTGAATTCCTCGGCTGTCGGGTAAGTAACCGTGCCGTTCCCGATGACGGTGACTGTGGAGGTCGCGTCAAATTGCTTGAATCCGCCATATTCAGTGGTGTTTCCCTCAACGACCACCTTTGAACCGGCGGCGACTCCGTGTTTCTTCTTATAAATCAGGATAGTGCCCGTGTTGTCTTGGAGAAGAATACCATTGGAGTGGGTGGCGATGGCAAGGCCCTCCGCCTTATAGACTTTGTCAACAGGTCCGGCGAGAACCTCAGCGATGGAGGAAAGTGGAGTCTCCGCATCACCGCTGAACTCAATCTGCTGTCCCCCCTGTCCAGGAACAAGGAGAACATCATCAAGCCTGTTCACGCTGAATGACTTGGCGGAAAACTTGATGTAAAGGGCATTTGTCCCGGCCGGAAGTGAGAAATCAGCGGTGGCAAGCCTCCATTTGCCGTCCTCGGTGTCCTCGACACCTCCGAAATCATATTCAATGGCAGGAGACCAAGTCTGTCCGTCAGCAGAGAGCCTTACCTCGAAGTTCGATTTGAGGAAAGCGTTGGCGCCACCCTGGGCATAGCGCTGGGCACCGAAAGAGAGCTTGAGGCTCTGGGACGGAACGGAGATGTTCCCGATGACAAAGTAATTCGGCGAGGCCTCTGACCCTCCGAAGAATATGTTGTTGTTGCCGGATCCATCGTAAAGGGAGAGCGAGCCTTTTGAGGCCTGGTTCGTACGCACTGACATCTCTTTGAAATCATAGGTGACAGCGGACACTCCCGTGCCTTTCTGGTTCTTCCAGCCATCGAACTGATCAAGCCAAGGCCACCCCTTGGTGGTACCATATTTCTCGGCATCCTGAACAGCCACCTCGTAGTCGAAATCATTGTAATAGACGGCTCCTTCAGGAATATTGTCCTCAGGGATGCCGTTATCCACAACCTCGACAGGAACCGTGTACATAAACGTCTTGTAAGATCCGAACAGCCATCCTGTTATCGTAAGAGAATGTTTATTGTACTTCTCTTTGAACTCAGCTGTCATATAGTCAAGGCTGCCGATGTTGTCTGTCCCGTCAACCTCAACGTTGACATAGTTGCCGGCCACGATGACGGTACCGGTGTAAGTGACATACCTGACCGCCGGTGACTTCATGTAGGCGTCAATGTCAGCTGCGGAGAACACCTCCGGCTCAGGCTGCGTGAATTCCCCGTGCCATGTCTTGGTGATGGTGCTTCCCTGCGCGAACTGGATCAGACCGTTGCGCTTCATCGTGTTGCCGGAGATCGTGACCATATCCCCAACCACAAACTCGTGGGCATGACCGATGTAGGCATAGACGCTGTTGCCGGCCGGATCATCGGTTCCGTCCTCCTGCAGAATGATGCCCTGCCCGTTGACCGCGACCACATTAAGGCACTCTACATCGTTGAATGTCGTGCCGGGATCAGCCTTCAAGACATCAGCGACTGTCACTTGGTTGGTCTTCTCAGGCTTAGGATCCTGAGGATCAACCGGTTTCTCCTTTTCGGAGCAAGAAACGGCCATAAGGCCGAGGGCTATGGACACCACCGCCCCAAGTGACTTTTTCAAGATTGATAATCTCATATTTTTGAATTATTACGAAATGTTCATCGTCAAAGGCTGCCATGGGAGATTGATTTGTCTGAATATTCCAGTCCTATTCCCTAAGCGGCAAGCCGTAGTTCCAATGGAAGCAGCGGCAAAAATAGGCCTTCTTTTATGATTGGGCAAATACTTTTCACCCTACATCGTTTCAATCCCGCCAAACGACATTGTTCAAGGGACGCTTTTGACATTTACGCGGATTGCAATTAAAGAACGATGTTGTTATCTTTGCCATACACAAACTGAATGACCTAATGACTGACAAGCGGACACAGAACATCAAGGACTTCCTTTCGGAACTTTCGGGAAAGGCATTGGCGTACCTTTTCCCCGGAGTGGACAAAGAAACGATCGGTGAGCGATACGACGCATACCTGCAATCAAGGATTCCGGTCGAGGAATCCGACGACTTGGCTCAATGCCATGATTATTCATGGACCATGAATTTTCCTGTGATGGCATACGACTCACAATGCCCTCCCACCGAGGAATTGGATGAGCCCGTGGCCGAACCCGACAAACATCAGAATACGGCCAGGAAAAGTCGCGGGAGGAAGAAAATATTCACCATATCTTACCGGAAGATTTGCGAAAAGTCTTTCGGAGACTTATTCGACGAAGGCCTGGATCATGAGAGTCAGCTTGAGGAGCCAGCAGTTCCGGACCTTGAGCCGGACAAGCGGACCAAGGCCATTCTTGCGGAGATAGAGGCATTACAAAGAAAATATAAGATAACAATTGATGATCTGAAAGAAGTCCTACTGATCTACAAGGTGAAGCTCAGCCGTCTGCACATCACCGAAAAGAAAGCGATCGTGCTGGAGGATTTCGACCGCAAGGAGGTGAAGATGGACACGCTGACCAAAGCGGTGTTCTTTCTCTACCTCAGGCACCCGGAGGGGATCCGCTACAAGGAACTCTCTGACTACCGGCAGGAGCTTGAGGGAATATATTCATCAATCACCGGCCGGGAGGACCTTGGCAGCATCCGGAAGAGCGTGGCGGATCTGTGCGATCCGCTTAACAATTCCATCAACGAGAAGGTTTCAAAAGTAAAAAAGGCGTTCAGGGATGTGGTGGACGATCACGTGGCAAGGTTCTACTACATAGACGGGAAAAAAGGAACGGCCAAGAGGATAGCCCTTGACCGTGACTTTGTGCTTTGGAAATGATGACTGGCCTGGCGAGGAGCTTCGGCGGGGCATCACTTCCGGGCCTCTTCATCGGAATCTCCCTTGACGCTGTCTTTCTCTTCAGGCGAGGCGGAAAAGAAATCAGCGACGTCCGCAAGAATGGATTTGCCGAGATGCATCCTTTTTGCGAACTTAGCCTGCGACTCATTGAACATCATCGACATACAGAGCACCCCCTCCGGTGTCGCATCGTAGTTCATCGCATTCTGGATGTTCAGGTCTCTCGCCACCTCGACGGCATCCTGGTTGGCTCCGATGTAGGCGAACGTCCAACCTTTCTTCCTCTGCATCGCGACAAGATCCTTGACGGCCCTTCCTGAATATTCACGGGAGGAATTCTCCATCCCGTCCGTGATGATGGTCACCAGCACACCATCACCGGCCTCCACCTTGCGGTCCAGATCCGAGATGGCCTTCCCCATCGCATCGTAAAGCGGAGTGCAGCCGCCCGGACAGTAATCTTTCCTGGTCAGATCCGCAACTTCTCCCACCGGCTCGCAGTCCCTGCGGGTCTTCACACCGTCCATCCCGTTTCCTTCGAACGTCACGATCGACACAAAGTGCCGCTGCTCAGGGTACTTCTCCCGGCTTTGCCTGATTCCGTTGATCGTCTCGTTGATTCCGCTGAGCGCCTGGTCGTAGATCGAGCTCATCGAACCACTCTCATCCAAAATGATGAGGTTGTGGATTTTCACTGTCTTGTTCTCTTCCATAATGAATATAATTGATTAGGTGAATTGTGTCCTGTCCTGTTTCTGACGCAAAGATAGCGGTATCTCGACGCATCATCGCAACATCTGCAAGCCTTGCAGAATCCGGTGGTGGATAGCAACCAACCTTCAATGAATATCTTGACGCACTCCCTTTGGTAGGATTGCACCATAGACAAACGGCCATACCACTGAGTATCACAGTGTTGTTCTTCACTGCCATGTTTTGTCAGTAAAAAGGAGTATGTTTGCGTCAAAACATTTATGGAATGGCAAAGAATTTTTTCAAGAGATACATCTGGCTGGTAGATCTGATCAACCGCAAGAGTTACGTTTCCTTCAGGGAGATCAGCGAGGCATGGAGCCGCAGTCCGCTGAACGAGACCGGTGCACCGTTGTCGGAGAGGACATTCTTCAACCACAAGGAAGCCATCGCGGACATATTCGGGATTGAGATCCTCAATGACAGGAGCCTCGGGTTCCACATCGGGCACTCGGATGTCGGGAGTGACGAGACCGCCAACTGGATGCTGCACACGCTGTGTCTGAACAACGTTCTGAAAGAGAACGCCGACATGAAGGACCGCATACTTATGGAAAGGATCCCTTCAAGCGAAAGGTTTCTGACAGACATAATCAGCGCGATGCGTGACTCCAAAGTGATCAGCCTCGCTGCCAGAGTTTCAGGCACCCGGAGCCACACAGCTTCAGTGTCAGGCCATACTGTGTCAAATACTTCAAGCAAAGATGGTATATGCTCGGGGACAGCGACCTGGGATTACGGATATATTCATTGGACAGGTTCGTGGATATGGGGGAGCTGGAGGAGAGGTTTGAACTCCCGAAGGATTTCGACGCGGAGGGATATTTCCGTAATTTCTTCGGTGTCATCATCGGGGAGTCTCCCCAGGACATCGACATCAAGGTCACCCCAAGCCAGGTAAAGTATTTCCAGACCCTGCCTCTTCACTGGTCTCAAAAGGAGAGGCCACGGGAAGATGGAGCCTCGGATTCCTCAACAATCTCAAGAAAGTCTATAAATGGCAGAACACCTTCGACGGCTGCGCCTCATTGACAACACTGCCTGTGTGCGAGGTGGAGATCGACGGCAAGACAGTCAGTGTCCCTGTCTATAAGAGAGACGCGGAGGAGTACAAAGCCTACTTCGCGGACCGTGGCTACTCGGCGACCAATAATTGCTTCAAGGGCTGTGTGAGAAAAAAGGCATCGAGATCGAAAGCGACTACCTTCAGGCATTGAACTCCGACTAGGGACTTACTCTTGGCTTCACCCAGGGCGTGCCTAACGTTGAATACATCCTCATCGTCTCCGGAAAAAATATGTTCGGAGAAAGCAACGCCTATAAGGTCCAGGCCACCACTACCATTCCTAAGGGTTCCGATGAATACGAGCGCTACCTCGGCGAATGGACGGTGACCACCGCGTCGTCCACCTCTGAATATACTGAATATGACCGCAAGCCTATCTCGTTTGACATCAAGATCGAACCATTCCGTGTGAACGAAAGCTACAATGTCTATGGCTGGGGTGTCACCAAATTTACGGACACGTACCCAATGAAGATGTTCTTCGAGGACGGCAACTATGGTGTCTATATGGCGGACGGAGAGAAAGTCGGCGTGGCTGAATATGCCGAAGGAAGCTTCACTATGAATGGTGTGAAGTCAAAGTACCATGCTGAAGCTGGATATGACGTTATGTGCCACGGATTTGATTTCTGTCTGTCTATGGGAGGCCCAGGCTGGTCGAAGATATTCATCGCTCCTGAGGTTGTGAAAGACCAGTACGTCATCCACGGCTCGGACGGCAACATCTACGCTCCGTACATTCTCGCTCCATACACGTTCACAAGAAATGCTGCCAAGAGCAGCGCAAGTGTGACTGTCGAGCGCAACAAAGCGTTGACGGACAGCGGCAGATGTCTGCCGGCGAAGTTCGTGAAGGCCGGAGAAAGCGCCAAGGTCAACGAACCTGCCGCCGGATTCTACAGATTCTGATCGACTCTATTGACAACAGAACACCAATACAATGCGCTGCCGGGAATATCTCCGACAGCGCATTTATATTGCTTTTGCAGGATACTGTACAATGCCTTGCAGCTATGATTACAGCATTAGCATCCAGCGGGTCGTATCTTAAGAAAACGAAAGACATGTCCGGCTGTTTTCAGATTTGGCTCCGATTTTCCCGACACGAAATCATTCATTACAGGAAACTGAAGGTGACACTGACATCACCGAAACGGTTTGGTTTGCCGTTGTACCTTTCGAAATAATTGCCGGATAGCTTGCCGCGCCAGACAAGGTCATCGTTGCGGCGGAAAGGCAGATCAACCTCAAATCCATAGGATTTTGACTTGATCTTCACGAGGCCGCTGGCCTTCCAGGAAGTCTGCTTGCCACCATCGTCCTCTGTCATCAAGAACACGCATTCCTCAAGCTGCGGAGTCCATTCAGAGACAATGATCGTGTTGAATCTCAAAGTGGTTCCTACATATTTACGTCTCACATTGATCATCATGTCTGTCACGGAAGGACTGTACAACTTAAGATCCTCTTCGGTCTTGGCCGTGAAACCGTCCAAGGCACCGCACTTGACAAAGAACTCAGAGGCACCGGCAAACCATGAATCATAGTTTCTGTGTGCCTTGAACTCCTTAAGGACCAACGTCTTGAAGGCAGTGGATGTTCTTGTTGTGGCATGCAAGGCTCGCTCTGGATAAAGTGCCTCGACCATCTGCGGTGTCAAGTACGCCGCATCCTCGTTCCGGTTGACGACCCAAACAGGATGATTACGGGCATATTCCTCATCCACAACCACTTCCTTTACAATCCATGAATCATTAGGAAGCAGTTCCCTAAGGAAACCGACATTGGTGCCGCCATGAAGTTTGACAGCGGTGCCGGATGCCCCGTCATCAGGATCGAAAGTTATCACTGGCATGGATTTCCCGTCCCAGTTCTCTGAATATGGCCAATAGATCTGCAATCCGGAATCAGAGAGCGCTTCCAGAAAAAATCCTGATCTTGTCGCGGGGACCTCGTCGGAAGCCGAGCTCAAAAGATCGCGCAGCGGATCAGGATATTCAGCCACAGACCTTGTCTGAAGCAGCTCGTCACCCACTCCGGTTCCCGGTTTGGAGATCAGATTGGAGAAAGGATATTCCTCATCATAGCCATTGGATGCCGAGGAACAGACTCCATCAAACACCTCCCGGACATGTGTGATTGTCAAAGGAAGTCCAGAGAGCATTCTGGCCACACTTTCAGGGGAAAGATCCGAAACTGAACCGTCTACCGTGATCCGTTCCGGCTTTGAAGGGACAGGCCGGTCTACACGGTCACATGAGGATGAAAGCATGGCTGTCACAGCCGCAAGTGCCGGCACCATCGGTGCAAGCAACCTTTTCATTGTACTGAAATTCTTCATTTTAAACGAGTTTAAAGTTAATATTTCAGCACAAAGGGACACAAAAACAGCCGTGGAAACAAATATTCCACGGCTAATTGTCAAAAATGGCCTTCCGGCACAGCGCAGCCTTTATTTTGAGTAGAAGACAAAGCGGTTTTTGTCGTAAAAATCCTTCACCACTTCATTTTTCTGAAAGCCGGCGTCACTGAAAATTTTCGCGGTCTCCGGTCCGAAAAGTTCATTGATCTCCGTAAGTCCCTTGCCATCAGCCGAAAGGTACTGTCTGGACAAGGCTGCTATGGAACGATAGAACACAAGCGGATCATCGTCTTTCACAAACAAAGCCGTGGAAGGTTCATAGTTTAGGACATTGCTCCTCATCTGTGCTTTCTGAGACTCCATGATATAAGGAGGGTTGCTGAGAATCAAGTCGAAGTCCCCATCTGCAAAAGCCTGTCCATCAGCCAAGACATCCCCTACCATAAATTTCGGAGCCGAGGCTCCGGTCTCCTTGATTATGGCGGAAAAATCCTGCGAGGATGCGACTGCAATGGCTTTTTCGGAAATATCCACACCGATGACCTCCGCTCCCGGAATATTCAAGGCCACGGTCCACGCGATGCAGCCCGAACCCGTGCACAGGTCAAGGACACGCACCGGCCTTGCGGACTTCCCGTAAGCCTTTCTCATCCTCTGGATTCTTGATCCGATCTTGACGGCCTCGCGGCAAAGCAATTCGGTTTCAGGACGCGGGATCAGGACATCTCTGGACACCTTGAACCTCATTCCGCAGAAATCGGCGACCCCGATGACGTACTGGATAGGTTCTCCGGCCGAAAGCCTGTCAAGGTCTGAGTTGAGAGTCTCAAGCGCCTTGTCGTTCACGACGTAATCCGGCTCGACTATGTGGGTGTAGCTTTTCGTGCCTATGCGGCTCTCACAAAGCATCAGCATAATACTCCGCGCCTCTTTGGTCGGATACAGGGGTTCAAGACGCGCAACCCCTTCATTAAGGAAATCTTTCAATAGCATAAGCCTGAAAAGTTAGAATTGAATGTTATGAATTTTCTATGATTCCGGTCAGGAAGTCTGTAATGTCAATCCCGGCCGTGCGGATCATCTTAGGCACGAGCGACGCGCTCGTCATTCCCGGGATCGTGTTGACTTCCAAGAAATAAAGGCCGTCATCGGCCAGAATGTAGTCCATCCTCACGACTCCGGCGCAGCCAAGCTGTGAATATATTCTTTTGCTCACTTCCTGAATATGTCCGCTCAAGCTGTCTTCGATCGGGGCCGGGCAGATCTCCTGACTGTGGCCGTTGTACTTCGCGTCATAGTCAAAATAGTCATTCTCGGTGACGACCTGGATCACAGGCAAGGACTTGACCCCCTCCGCGTCAGCGTATGCCGCGCACGTGAACTCACGGCCAGATATTCCCTGCTCTATGATGACAGAAGGGCCCTCTGAGAAAGCGAACTGAATAGCCTCGGGCAGGTCCTCGGCCTTACGCACCTTGGTGATTCCGAAACTGGATCCGCCGTCAGTAGGCTTGACGAACACCGGGAACGCAAGTTTCTCCACCACCTTCCGACAGACAGCCCCGATGTCCATCCCGTTGCGGACAAAGACATCCGGCGCGCATTTGACAAAATCCACCTCACGCAGATAACTCTTGCATGCAAACTTGTCAAACGCGATCGCGGAGACAAACGCGCTGCAGCTGCTGAACGGAATCCCCAGCATCTCAAGATACCCCTGAAGCAGGCCATTCTCGCCAGGAGTGCCGTGCTGTACTATGTAGGCATAGTCAAACTTGACCTTTTCCCCATAAACCTTGACGGAGAAATCCGTCTTGTCAATCTCCGGTCTTGCCCCCTCGGCGAAAGGGATACGCATCGCGTCCCGTTTCTTCATCGCGACAAGAGACCACTTGCCGAATCGTGCGAAAATCTCATAGACATCGTACTTCGTCCCGTCGATGCGTGAAGCGACAAACTCCCCGCTGCGGCAAGCGACCTCCCACTCCGAAGAGTCGCTTCCATAAATCACTGCAATCCTCTGGTACTTGCCCATATCACTAACTAATATATTCCTTTATATCATTCAAAATAATAGTCTTCACTCTTCTGCTGAGCGTCCGTGGCGTCATTGTCACCTCCAGTACAGTTAAGGTCGAAAGCCACACCGGCGGGAGCTATGAAGCGGTCATTCTCCGAGACTCCGAGAGTGCCGTCCTCCACAACCTTGCGCATGAATATTCCCCAAGTAGGGAGGGACATGTGTGCGCCTTGGCCGTAAGTAATTGACTGGAAATGCACCTGACGGTCTTCCGCCCCGGTCCATATTCCTGCCACAAGGGTCGGTGTGTAGCCTATGAACCATCCGTCAGCGTTGTCGTTGGTCGTTCCTGTCTTTCCGGCGATCTCGCCCATGAGCTTATAGCGGTAGCGGAGCCTGCTGGCAGTTCCGCCCTGCACGACACCTTCCATAAGGTTGACCATCAGATAGGCGGTGTTCTCCCCTATCGCCTCGCGCTTGCGGTTGGTGAACTCGCTGATGACATTGCCCTGGTTGTCCTCGATCCGTGTCACGAAAAGAGGGTCTATGTACACTCCCCTCGACGGGAAAGTGTTGTATGCCGCCACCATCTCCCAAAGCGACAGGTCAGCCGGCCCGACACAAAGCGCCGGGACCTCGTCAATATGGCTCTGAATGCCCATCCTGCGCATCATATCAGCCATAGCCTCAGGGCCGAACTGCTTCATAAGATAAGCCGAGATGTTGTTAGAGCTGTTCGTAAGGCCCCATTTCAAGGTGACTGTCTTACCGATCCATTGCTCTTTGTCGGTGCTTCGGGGAGTCCATGTGTTGCCGTCCGGAAGCACGAATGTCTGCGGAAGGTTCACAACCTTGTCGCACGGAGTCATTCCCTCCTGCATAGCCAGCGTGTAGAGGAACGGCTTGATCGTGGAGCCGACCTGACGCTTGCCCTGCCGGACATTGTCGTACTTGAAGTAACGGTAATTCGGGCCTCCGACATACGCCTTCACGTGCCCGGTGCCAGGCTCCATCGCAACAAAAGCCGTACGAAGGATCGACTTGTAGTAACGGATCGAATCGTCCGGAGTCATGGTCGTGTCCGCGTAACCTTTCTTATTATATGCGAACACACGCATCTTGGCCGGCCGGGAGAACGTATTCAGAATCTGAGCCTCTGTCAGCCCCTCTTTCTTCAGCGTACGATACCGGTCACTCCAGCGCCTGGCCTGCCGCATCACCCTGTCCCTTGTCTCCTCGTCTATGTCATTGGAGAAAGGTTTGTTGGTCTTGCTCCTCAAATCCCTGCGGAAATCTGCCTGAAGGTCGCGGATCCTCTCTGCGACAGCCTCTTCGGCATATTTCTGCATCTTGTAGTTGATGGTCGTGTAAATCCGCAGACCGTCACGGTCAAGGTCATATCTGCTTCCGTCCGCCTTTTTGTTCTTCTCAAGCCAGCCGTACAGATCATCTGTCGCCCAAGCCAGGGAATCGGCCGAATAATCCTCGGCCATGGTATAATCGGACCTCCGGGGCTTCTTGGCGTTCATCACACGGCGGACCATATCCCTGAAATACGGAGCCAGGCCGGCGTTGTGATCCTGAACCTCATAATTAAGATCAATAGGGATAAGACGGATCGAGTCTCTCTGAGCCTTGTCAAGATAACCGGCCTTCTCCATCTGGCCGATCACGAAGTTCCTTCTGACCAGAGCCTTGTCCGGATTGATGGCGGGATTGTACCTTGTCGGCTTGTTCACCATTCCCACAAGCATCGCGCTCTCTTCAACCGTGAGCTCCGACGGGAGCTTCCCGAAAAAGGTCTCCGAAGCCGAACGCACACCATAGGCTCCGCTGCCGAAGAATATTGAGTTGAGATACATCGTCATAATCTCGTCCTTGGTGTAGTCCCTTTCCAGCTTCACGGCGGTTATCCACTCCTTAAGTTTGATCCAGACCATCTTGACGTGATATATTCCAGGGATCTTCCGTCCCATCTCAGCCCTCGGATAGAGGGTCTTCGCCAGCTGCTGGGTGATCGTGCTGCCTCCTCCCTGACTTGAATTGTGCAGCAAGATGGTCTTGACAAGCACTCGTCCCAGACCTTTGAAATCAATTCCGGAATGCTTGTAGAAGCGGACGTCCTCGGTGGCCACTGCCGCATGGACAAGATTCGGTGAGATCTCGTCGTAGGAGACATAGGTTCTGTTCTCGATGTGGAACGTCGTCAGGATCTCCCCGTCCTCGGCGATGACCTGGGTGGCCAGCTTGTTGTCGGGGTTTTCCAAATCCTTGAATGACGGGATGTCAGCGAACATCCAGACAAGGAGCACCATAAAGACAAGAAGCAGTACCGGGAACGTCACCACGATCCAGAACCACTTGGTTATTTTCTTTCGAGCAGTGTCGGTCATAATAAAGACAAATTTATAACAAAATTTGGAAAATTGCCCTGTTTGTGGTTTACTTTGCAGATTGAAATGGCAAACTATCTATGAAAGGCCTGTAAAATAGAACAATATGGCAGACAATCTAGTTATCGTCGAGTCTCCGGCCAAGGCCAAGACTATACAGAAATTCCTGGGTAACGGCTACGTGGTAAAAACAAGTTTCGGCCACATCAGAGATCTTCAGGACAAGAAACTGAGCGTGGATGTGGAAAGGGACTTCACTCCAGAATATGTCATACCCGCCGACAAGAAGAAAGTCGTGGCGGAGCTCAAAAAGGCGGCGGAAAACGCCTCCACAGTGTGGCTCGCGTCCGATGAAGACCGAGAGGGAGAGGCCATCTCATGGCACCTCTTCGAGACTCTCGGACTTAATGAGGAACACACAAGAAGAATAGTATTTCACGAGATCACGAAAGATGCTATTGTCAACGCGGTGCAAAACCCACGCTCCATCGACATGAATCTTGTCAACGCCCAGCAGGCGCGCAGGGTCCTGGACAGGCTTGTGGGCTTTGAGCTGTCTCCTATCCTCTGGAGGAAGATTCAGCCGAAACTCTCTGCCGGACGTGTGCAGTCCGTGGCTCTGAGACTTGTGGTCGAAAGGGAGAAGGAGATCATGGCGTTTGAGAACGAAGCCTTCTACAAGGTCGAGGCGTTGTTCCATCCCGCCGGATTCCCGGCCTCGGTCAAGGTCAAGGCTGTCCTTGACACGAAATTCAAAACAATAGAAGAGGCGAGATCATTCCTTCAAGACTGCATCGGAGCGAATTTCACGGTCACCGATGTGGAAAAGAAAGAGGCCAACCGCTTCCCGGCGGCTCCGTTCACCACATCCACGCTCCAGCAGGAGGCCGCCAGAAAACTCCGCTTCCCGGTAAGCTTGACGATGAGGGTGGCGCAAAGCCTTTACGAGAGGGGACTCATCACTTACATGAGAACCGACTCCACCAATCTTTCCACCCTGGCTCTCGGGACGGCCAAGAAATACATAACCGAGAACTTCGGTCCTGAATATTCCAAGACCCGCCAGTTCAAGACCCACAGCAAGGGGGCTCAGGAGGCTCACGAGGCCATCCGTCCGACCTACATCGAGAACACGGAGATCGAGGGCACCGCGCAGGAGCAGAAACTCTACCACCTGATCTGGAAGAGGACGGTTGCTTCGCAGATGGCGGACGCCAAGGTTCTCAACACGACACTGAGGGTGGCTTCCGACAAGAGGGCCGAGAGGTTCAACGCGCAGGCCACCCAGGTTCTGTTCGACGGATTCCTTAAATTATATATCGAAGGGACTGACAGCCAGGACACGGAGGAAGAGGATGTCATGCTCCCAGACCTTCAGGTCGGAACCGCAATGGAGGAAAAAGGCATCAATGCGGAATGCAAGTTCACCGCGGCGCCGGCGAGATATTCAGAGGGCACTCTGGTCAAGAAACTTGAGGCTCTCGGAATCGGCCGCCCTTCCACCTATGCGTCTATCATCGCGACCCTCACCACAGGCAGAGGCTACATCGTCATAGGAGACAAGGAAGGAAGGAAAATCCCCGTCAATGACTTGGAGTTAAGGGACGGGAACATCACAGAAAAGGCCAAGACGGAAACCATCGGAGCGGAAAGGGGGAAGTTGCTTCCGCAGGAAATCGGGATGATTGTGACTGATTATCTTGAAAAGAATTTCATCGACATCATGGGTTACGACTTCACGGCGAACGTCGAGAAGGAGTTTGACCAGATCGCCAATGGCTCCCTCATCTGGAACGAGGTCATACGGGAGTTCTATTCTCCATTCCATAAGAAGGTTGAAGAGGTTCTGCATGATGGGAACTACAGCCACGTGTCAAAGGAACTCGGCACAGATAAAGATGGCGACAAGATCACCGCGAAATTCGGCAGGTTCGGGCCTTACATCCAGAAAGGCGAGGGCGAGAAAGCCCAGTACGCTTCCCTTGGCAAAGGCCAGCTCATCGAAAACATCACCCTTGAGGAGGCGCTGAAGATGTTCCAGCTGCCTCGGAATGTCGGTGAATATAACGGTATCGTAGTGATGGCCATGAAAGGCCGGTTCGGGCCTTACCTGAAGTACGGAGACAAAAATTTCTCAATCCCGCGCGGCAACGATCCTCTCAAAATCACATTGGAGGAGTGCGCGGCCATCATAGAGGAAGGCATGAACAAGACCGCCGCGAAAGCCGTGATGGCTGAATATAAAGACAGCGACATCCAAGTGATCAACGGCCGTTACGGCCCGTACATCAAGCACGGAGGCTCAAACTACAAGATTCCGAAAGAGACTGACGCGGCCACTCTGACCGAAGCGGCATGTCAGGAAATCATTAACAATTCAAAACCGACTGAAAAAGGGCGTCGCCGCTTTAAGAAATCTTGATATTTTAAGATTTTTTATATAAATTAGCGGCAGTTTAGTTATAAATCGAAAGCAATGGCAACTTATCACATCGATCAGATTGACCAAAAAATCCTTTCATTCTTGGTCAACAACGCCAGGATGCCTTTCCTGGAAATCGCCCGTGAGTGCGGCGTTTCGGGAGCCGCCATTCATCAGAGAGTCAAAAGGCTTGAAACCAACGGAGTAATAACCGGTTCAAGACTGCTCGTGAAACCTCAGGCCCTTGGTCTCAACGTGTGCGCTTTCATCAGTGTCACACTGTCGGAGGCTGACAAGTATCCCGAGGTGGTAGCGAATCTCAAGAAGATCGCCGAAATTGTTGAATGCCATTTCGTGACTGGCAAAGCCGCACTGCTCCTGAAAGCCTATTGCTTTGACAACGACCACCTTATGGAGATCTTGATCAACACGATCCAAAATATTCCTTACATCCAGTCAACGGAGACCATGATTTCCCTCGACCAGGCGATCGAGCGTCAGGTCTGGGTCAAGGACTACAAGAGGACAGGCCACCAGTCTACAGATTTCGACAAGAAGACGAGATAATCAGCCTGGCGAGGTCAAGATCCTCCGGCGACGTCAACTTGAAATTACACCTCTCTCCTTCGCAGAATGAGAGAGGTATTTTCTTTTTTGCCGCGACTGAGGCGTCATCAGTGAAGGCCACATCAAATGGCTGCGAATATGCCTCTTTGATGTCCTCGGAAAGAAACAACTGGGGTGTCTGAGCACCAAAAATCCGGTTTCTGTCCACGGACTCCCCATCAGCCGGCACAAGATACGGGTGTCCGCTTCCATCCTTCATCTTGTCCAGAACCTTGAGCGTGTCCACTGACGGGACCACCGGAATCAATGAATGCAGGCCTTCGGACTCCATCCGCGCGAACATATTCACGATCAATGTCGCGGAGACCAGCGGCCTCACACCGTCATGGATTGCCACGATGGCCCCTTCCGGAACCTTCTCCAAGGCGTTCCTTACGGAATGGAAGCGTGTGAACCCTCCCGTCACCAATGTCTGCGGGCATGAAAAATCAGATGACGCGCAATATTCCTTCCAAAAAGGAATATGATCCTTCGGGAGCACGGTGACAACCTTGATGTCAGGTACGGCTCTGATGAATTTCTCGATTGTCCGACGGAGAATCGGGACACCGCCAAGATCGAGGAACTGCTTCGGCACGGAGGCGCCCATTCGGACACCGCTTCCGGCCGCCATAACGATTAATATTTTTTTTCTGCTCATAATAATTCTTACAAATATAACTTTTTTCGTATATTTACAAGTTGTATAAAACATCTTCTTATCCATCTCACCAAATCCGAACAGGCACAGGACA
>CAKVBK010000032.1 GCA_934725285.1 uncultured Bacteroidales bacterium
TCATACACCCGTACCTCGTTCTCCTACAACGAGGAGAGCCTTGACTCCTATTCGGCCGCGAACAGGGTCAAGATTGCCGTTCATCCGGGACTCATGGTCTTTGTGACAAACAGCATCAGCACTCATGTCTCAATCGGCATCGGGGGAGCGACCTACAACCACATCGACTATTACAAGAACGGTGAGATTGTGGGAACGAGGGATTTCTCCAAAGTTCGCTTCATGCTGGACATACTTGACATCTCATTCGGACTTAGTTTTCACATTTAAGTTATGAAGAACAGATTCTTTGCCATATTCATTGTACTTCTTGCCACCGTGTCCTGCATTAAGAACGACATCCCTTATCCAGATGTGGCCGCCGAGATAGTAGGCCTTAAGGTCGAGGGTGCCAAATCCGTGGACATCAGCAAGGAGGCCTGCGAGGTCTTGATCACGTTGGAGGAGGCAACGGACATCCGAGGAGTGAGCGTCACCGAGGTCTCCTTCAATGAGGAGGCTGTCACTGCTTCGGCGGAATTGACAGGTATGCGGGATCTGTCTTCGCCTTTTAACGTCACATTGAGCCTTTATGAGCGGAACTTTGACTGGACCATCAAGGCGGTGCAGCCGATAGAGCGTTACTTCACGGTTTCCGGCCAGGCCGGGGTTTCCGTGATAGACGCCGACAACAGAAGGGTGATAATCAAGATTCCTTCCAAGGTGGGTCTGGAGAAGCTGAACATCGCATCCATGAAACTTGGTCCGGAGGGTGTGACGGAATATTCTCCGGACATTGCTTCCCTTCATGATTTCTCGGCTCCTGTGGTGGTGACGGTGTCCTATAGGGATGTCGTTGAGGAGTGGACCATATATGCTGAAGAGGTAGAATCCACGGTCTCTATGATGGGCATTGACGCATGGACAAAGGTGGCATGGCTCAAGGCAGCTGGAATGGAAGGACAGGACAACGGGTTCAGAATCAGGAAATCAGGAGAAACTGATTGGAGGAGTGTGGGTGGCGTCACTTTTGACGGAGGCACTTTCAGTGCGATGGTGGATGGGCTTGAGCCTTTGACTGAATATGAGTGCGTGGCTTTCAGCGGGGATGAGGTCACAGACGTGCGGGCGTTCACCACGGAGGCTGAAGCCCAGCTGCCGAACTCGGGATTCGAGACATTCAGCAACGCCGAGTCCTCCAAGTACTATTCGTTCTTCGATCCCGCGTCTTCGGACCCTGCTCTACAGACAAAATGGTGGGGATGCGGCAACAAAGGCTCGACCACTGTCGGGTCAAGCTTTGCAATCACAAAACCTGATGATGTGGAAAAGGTTGAGGGAAAATATTCATTGAAGATGGAGTCGCAGTACGTGATCATCAAATTCGCGGCGGGCAATGTCTTCTCTGGTGAATATGTGAAGACCATCGGCATGTCCGGCGGTGTGATCAATATGGGGCGTCCGTTCACACTTCGTCCCCGCAAACTGACTGTGTGGCTCAAGTACAAGAGCGGAAAGATCCAACAGAAGACGTTGGGAGGTTACCCAGACGATGATGTGGTCAAAGTCGGAGACAACGACAGAGGAACCGTCTGGGTGGCTCTCGGAGACTGGAGTCCAAAGGAATATGGCGGCTCGGCTGACAGTCCTGTCGAAGTGAACACCACTAAGAAAGAGACATTCTTTGACTCTAAAGGCCCGAATGTCATCGCCTACGGCAATTTTGTCGCAAACCACGACATGGAGTGGACCAAGGTCGAGATCCCTCTTGAATATGTCTCCACATCCCGTCGTCCTACCCACATCATTGTCTCTTGCGCCGCCAGCATGCTTGGCGATTACTTCACCGGCAGCCCGGACTCAATCCTTTGGGTCGATGACTTTAAACTTGAATATTGACATTTGTAAGTCTTGACCCTGCCGATGCATAGCTTGAAACATATCCTTGCTTGGTTGTCACTGTCACTCGTCATGCCAGTGACCGCCATGGCGAGCGATTTTTATTTCAAATGTCTGGATGTTGAAAGTGGTCTGTCCCAGAATTCTGTCTATGACATTATCCAGGATTCGTATGGCCGGATCTGGGCGGCGACGGGGGACGGAGTCAGTGTCTATGATGGAGATTCATTCCGCATATTCAACAGATCTTCTGTCGGAGACGGGCTCAAGAGCAATGTGACCATCTGCCTTCATCGTAGTGATGACGGGCGTATCTACGTCGGGACAAGGGAAGGACTTTCCGTGTATGATCCGGTTTCCGAGGCTTTCAGTGCGGTTGAACTTACAGGAAAGGATGGCGAGTCTGTTTCCGGTCTTGTCAGAGACATGGCTACCGATCTTAACGGAGATCTTTGGGTCGTGGTGGCCAATTATGGCCTGTTCAGGGTTGGCCGGGACGGCGGTTGCATGCCGGTCCCGTTGCTTGACGCTTCAGACAGGGCCGGAAGGTACATCAGGAGCATGTGTCTTGCGGGGGACGGCAATATTTGGGTGTCAACAAATTCGAAAGGGCTGTTCAGATATTCTCCGGCAACCGGGGAGACACGTCTTTTCGCTCCGAAAGAGAATCCGCTTTTCCGTGACATCTGGAAGATCGCGTCGTTGGACAGGAACACCTTGCTTGTCGGCTGTGCCCAGAAAGGTCTGTATATGTTTGACTTGAGGAGTCACTCGTTTCTTGCGTGGAAGTCTCAGGACGGCCAGTCCATAACAGAGACCATCATCCATGACATTTACATTGACCACAGGAAGAATCTTTGGGTTGGTACGGAAAACGGATTGTATGTCTGCGAGAACGGGTCTCTTCACAATCTCAGACATTCTCCTAATGATGATTACTCTCTGTCGGACAACTCTATCCATTCCATCGCCGAGGACTCTGAAGGAGGAATGTGGGTCGGGTCGTTCTTTGGCGGGATCAACTATTATTCGGAATACACCTCACAGTTTGCGAAGATATGCCCCGGTGACATGCCGGGGGATCTGAAAGGCAAGAGCATCAGCGAGATGTGTGAGGACCGGGACGGCAATCTTTGGATCGCCACCGAGGACGCCGGATTGAACTTCTACGACAGTCGGGCGAGGACATTCTCAAGCGGCTTCATTGACGCCACGAATGTCCATGCCCTGGCTCTTGTGGGAGACTCGGAGTTGTGGGTGGGAACCTATATGGATGGGCTGTATGTCCTGGATGTGAACACAGGACGCTACCGCCATTTCACAAATGACGGGAAGCCGGGCTCTTTGATCGACGACAGTGTGTATTCAATATACAAAGGCTACGATAACGCCATTTGGATAGGCACAATCAAGGGCTTGTGCCGCTATGACGCATCTTCCGGGAAGTTCGAGCATGTCCGGGGAGACTTGATCACATCTTCCGTGAATGATATCGCCGAAGACATCGACGGTCACCTTTGGTTCGCCACCATAGGCCAGGGTGTGTTCCGGTATGATTGGAGGAACGATGTGTGGGACAATCCGGACATGGGGCGTGATGCACGGGACAGAATCACCCAGGCGATAACCCTATTGCTTGACAAGGACGGGAATATGTGGGTCGGGACAGAAGGGAAAGGTGTTTTCCGGTTCGACAGGAACAAGCAGTCTTTCGATTCGCGTTATGATGAGTCTGACGGCCTTCCGAACGGGGTCATATACAAACTCCTTGAGGACGGGGGCGGGAACATCTGGGGCAGCACCAACAAAGGCTTGTTCCGAATCTCCTCTGATACGGGACGGATCATCACTGTGAATAGTGAGAACGGGCTGATTTATAATCAGTTCAATTATAAGTCTGGTGTGAGGACGCACGATGGGAGACTTCTGTTCGGATGCGTGAAGGGCATCGCCTCCTTTGATCCGGACCATCTGAAACGTCTTTCCACTCCGCCTGCCATCCTTTTCAACAAGTTCCTGCTGTTCAACGAGCCTGTCGGGCCCGGAACGGATGGCTCACCGCTGGACAAATCCATAATCGCTTCCGATGAGATTGTCCTGAGGCCGCGTCAGTCCGTGTTCAGTGTCGGGTTCACCTGCATAGATTATTCCGAGCGTCAGGATGTGAATTACTATTATATGGTCAAGGGACTTGGCGACGAGTGGGTTCCTGCCGGAAAGACGGCGACCATAACATTCTCACGTCTGCTGCCGGCCAGATACAGGTTGACTGTCAGGGCTGTCAGTGCGGATGAACTCTGGCCACCGGTTGAAAAATCTTTGGAAATCAGGGTGCTCCCTCCGTGGTACAGGACGGTGTGGGCCAGGATCTTGTTCGCACTGTTGGCCGTAGTTCTATGTTCTTCGGCTGTGTGGCTCATTGTCCTGTATTATAAACGTCGGAACAGACAGGCGTTCGAGAGGATGCAAAGGACCAAAGAGAAGGAATTGTATAATTCGAAGATAGACTTTTTTACGAACATCACTCATGAGATCAGGACTCCTCTTACTCTGATAACGGTCCCGATAGAGAATGTCATGAACAATATAGGAAAGGATGACAAGAACTATGAAGTCCTTTCCATAATACGCAGGAACGCCAACCGGCTTCTCAAACTTGTCAATGAACTGATGGATTTCAGAAAGATAGATCCAGCTGTGAACCGCCTGAATTTCCGTAGGATAGAGTTAGTGAAGCTTGTGAGGGAGACTTGCGGAAGATTCTCGCCGTCCGCCAAGATAAAAGGAATCGAACTTCGGGTATCCCTGCCGGAGCATGAGTTGATGGCGGATGTCGACGGTGAGGTGTTCACCAAGATTCTGAGCAACCTTCTGAGCAACGCCCTCAAGCATGCGGCGCATCTGATATCGCTTTCATTGACGGAGAACGGACGGACTTTCATCCTGACTGTGGCGAATGACGGAGACCGCATCCCGAATGGTGAGGCAGAGCGTATCTTCGAGCCGTTCGTCAAACTTGACAAGAACAGCGAAGGAACCGGGATAGGTCTGCCTTTCGCAAGGAATCTGGCGGAGATGCATTCCGGGAGCCTGACACTCGACGCATCCGCCGAAAATGTTACATTTGTCCTTGAACTCCCTCTGAGGCAGAGGAATGTCATAACGCTTGACAATGATGTGATTCAGGAACAGCCCGGTCAGGGAACCGGACAGAATGACATGGCGCATAAGGCCGATGCCAAGACAATCCTTGTGGTTGATGACAATGCGGAGTTCCGTGTGCTGATGTCAGACACGTTGAAAGGAACGTATAACGTCCTGACCGCGTCCGATGGAGAGGAAGGCCTGAAGGTGTTGGCCGCGAATAAGGTGGATCTGATCATAAGCGATCTTATCATGCCGGGCAAGGATGGCATGGAGTTCTGCGCCGAAGTCAAGGCGAACTTGAACTACAGTCATATTCCTTTCATACTCCTCACGGCAAAGACTGACCCTGATTCACAGATAAGCGGACTGAACAACGGGGCGGATGATTATATTCCCAAACCATTTTCGCCTAAGATCCTGTTGGCCAGGATTGACAGCCTTCTCCGCCTTAGGGCCCGTCTTTGCGACACGTTCCTGCATTCGCCGACGGAGCCGGTCTCCTCGATCGCTCATTCCAAGTCTGACGAGATGTTCATGAAAAAGATCATGGACTATGTCTATGACCACATCGAGGACACGGAGTTGGATGTCGATGACATCGCAAAGGCGATGTTTATGAGCAGGGCGACCCTTTACAGGAAGTTGAAAGGAGTTTCGGAGCTTTCACCGAATGACTTCATCCGCCTTTGCCGTCTTAAGAGAGCCGCCGAACTTTTGAAGGAGAATGTCTACAAGGTGAACGAGGTCGCGTATATCGTCGGGTTCAGTTCTCCGTCGTATTTCTCGAAGTGCTTCCAGAAGCAATTCGGTGTCTTGCCGAAGGATTATTGCGATTGAGAGGAATTTGTGATTCTTTGATACGATTTTTCCTGCTTCGGAATGCGTCGCGGGCTACCTTTGTGGTTGTGATTGCATAATGATGCAGTTAAGACTTTTACCAATTAGTATAAATCTATCAATTATGAGAAAAAGATGCTATCTGTATGCATTGATGCTCATGGCTGGCCTTTCGGCGATGTCTCCGGTCACGGTGACGGGTGCCACAGCGATGGCCGGTCAGGAAAAAGCGTCTGTCAAGGTTACGGGTCTTGTCGTCGATAAGTACGGCGAGCCTGTTCCGGGAGTCGGCATTGTCATCAAGAACACCAAGCAAGGTACGGTGACGGATGTCGATGGTAAATTTACGGTCAGCTCAAGCAAAGGAGCCGTCATGGTGGTGTCCGCCCTTGGGTATGCGACTCAGGAGATTGTGGTGGACGGTTCGTCCTTGAGAATAGTCCTTGAGGATTCTGCGGAGCAGCTGGCTGATGTCATCGTGACAGGTGTGGCCAGGGGAACGTCCAGAGCCACGCTGCCTTTCACGGTGGAGAAAATCTCGGAGGCTTCGATTCAAGAGGTGACCGGCAACAACGTCGCCGTGACCCTTGCCGGTAAGATGCCTGGTGTCAAGATATCCTATCTCAACGGTAATCCTGGCTCGGAGCCTGTCATCAAGCTTCGTGGAGGCACTTCCTTTGACAGCAACTCGCAACCATTGATAATCGTTGACGGCATTGTGACCGAGGGCTCCCTCAAGGACATCAACATGGAGGATGTCGAGGACATCGAGGTCATCAAAGGTGCCGCCGCGGCGTCATTCTATGGCTCCAAGGCCGCCGGCGGTGTCGTCCACATCATCACAAAACGTGGCGCAAGCCTTGAGAACGGTACGGTAAGAGTGACATTCAAGACAGAGGAAGGACCTAACTGGCTTGGATTCCGTCCGCAGCGTTCTACCGCCCATGGCTATGTGGTAGGCGCTGACGGACTTCCTACCACCACGATGGAAGATGACACGATCTGGGACAATAAATGGCCTGGCCATGATTCGTACAAGGACATCTTTGTTCCGCGTTTCTACGCTTCCAACACATTGGGTCTGACCGGACGTTCAAAGAGCGGAGACATCAACTACTATGCTTCCGTGCAGAACACCAAGAACCCTGGTGTCGTAAAACTGCTTGATGGCCAGAATCGTACGAGCTTCCGTGTGAACATGGACGCGAGACTGTCCGACAAGGTCTCATTCAACACCTCCAACCTTTTCGTGAGGACGATAACCGACGAACGTTCGATCAATTTCGATGATGTCTATTATTCTGACTATGGGGCGGATTTCCTCGCCAAGAACCTTGACGGTACCGACTACAAGGTGAATCCGAATGTGGTTTCGACCCGTAACAACATCAACCCTCTCTATGATGTGGCCAACAAACGGGCTGAAAGCACAGGAAACCGCTTCCTCGGGAGCTACGGATTGCGCTACATCCCGACTGACTGGCTGAGCTTTAACGCTGTCTATAGCATTGATTATTCTCAGAAGTACCAGACATCGCTTGTTCCTAAGGGGCGTCTGACTGTCAACAGCCCGGACGGTACCGACCGTTCCACCGGTGATGTGAGCAACTGGACATCCAACGCTTTCAAACACAACGTCGAGGCAAGCGCTCTGCTCACGAAAAAGTTCGGAGATTTCAACACCAACGTCCGCCTTCAGTATCTCTATGAGGACACACAAAGCAGTGGCTTCAGCGGAGGCGGAAGCAAGCTGGCTGTTTCAGGTCTGGACATTATCTCCCTTGATCAGGCTGATCCTGAGACCCTTGACATCACCTCATGGGGAAGCCGCATCGTCTCCAACAGTATGACGGCTGTCTTCCAAGGAGACTGGAGAGAGGAATATATGCTTGACGCTCTTGTGCGCCGTGACGGTTCCTCTGTCCTTGGAGACGACGCGAGATGGCAGACATATTACCGTGTGTCTGCGGCATGGAACGCCGCCAAGACATTCAAGATCCCTCATGTGGATCTTCTCAAGCCACGCGTCTCATACGGAACGGCCGGTATCCTCCCGGCCTACGGAGCCAAGTATGAGGTCTATAGCATGAGCAATGGTTCCCTTTACGGTGGCTCTCAGCTTGGTAACAGGAACCTCAAGCCGGCTCTCTCGAAGGAGCTTGAGATCGGCGTTGACGCGCGTCTGTTCGACAGGGTGACCCTTGACTTCGCATATTCACACAAGAAGAATGTCGACATGCCTTACGCCATGTCTGTTTCAGGTGTGACTGGATTTGAGTACCAGTATCTTAACATCGGTGAGTTCTTCACGAACGCCTATGAGCTTTCTGTCGGTGTGGACATCATCAGAAAGAAGAATTTCAGTTGGGATGTATATCTGACTTGGGACAAACTGACACAGAGGATCGGAGAGCTTGGCCGTCCTGATTTCTACACCGGCAGCGGCGCTCTTCTGATCGCCTCGCACTCCAAGTACGGCGAGATGTACGGAACCAAGTTCGCGAGATCCCTTGACGAGGTCAGCACCAGCAAGGAGATAAAGCCTGGCCAGAGTGTGGGAGATGTGTTCTGCATCAACAACTATGGCTTTGTTGTCAGAAAGAAGGAAGTCGGTACGGTTGAGGAGCGCCACATGAGCGTCCTTGACGAGAACGGCTCGAACGCCAAGGTGAGTGTCGGGAATATGCTCCCGGACTTCAACGCCAACATAACCAGCACTTTCCGGTACAAAGGGTTGATGTGTTACTTCACACTCTCGGGACAAAAGGGAGGTCTGCTCTACAACAACACCCGTCTGTACATGAGCTTCGCCGGCCGCAACGCGGCCTTCTGGGACATGTCCGAAAGGGATTGGGAAAACCGCAAGCCGATGAAGTACAATAACCAGCACTCTCGTGAAAGCTTCATAGAGGACGCTTCGTTCATCAAGCTGCGTGAGTTCGCCCTCAACTACTCGTTCAATGAGAAGCAGCTTGAGAAAGTCGGAATAGGCTTCCTTAAAGGGATCAAGCTGGGAGTCATCGGACGTAACCTTCTGACTTTGACCAGATACTCTGGCCCGGATCCTGAGACGGACACCTACAGCGGCTCCATCCTCGAAGGCACGGACACGCCAAAGTATCCTTCGGACATCCGTACCGTTTCCGGTACAATCACCCTTGAATTCTAATGAAACAGACAGAAATCATGAAATCCAAAACATTGATAATGGCCGCAGCGGCCGCACTTTGTCTAAGCTCCTGCGACGGATATTTCTCCAACATGGACATTCCTAACGAGTATGCCCCTGACATCAATGTCGTGATGGGTGACATCAACCAGTACCCGTCTCTTGTGAAGGGAGCCTATGTCAACTACTGGCAGTACATGCTTGGCTACGACACAGAGCCTTCCTGGAACATGTCCACAAACGCGGACATATTCACTCCGAGCGCCGGCAACTGGGACATGAAGACATATTATTACCAGTATTCCGGTTTCGAGAAGCCGGAAATCGCCAACACCGATCCGTCCAGCTCGGCTCCCAAGGCTCGTTGGTATAATTTCTACAGCATCATAAATACTGTCCGCAGCATGCTGGCCAAGATGGACGAGGGTGACCTTGTCTACATGGAGGGCGGAAAGGATGCGAATTTTAAGCTGTACGCCAACAATTACTTCCTGATGGGCGCCGCCTATGCCGAGATGGCCCTTTGCTTTGACAAGTGCTTCCTTCTTACCGAAGACACTGACGTCAGTGTCATCACGAAGGATGACATCAAGCCTTCATCGGAGATAAGGGATGCCGCCTTGGGGTATCTTGACAAGTGCATTGACCTCTGCAAAAAGAACACGTTCACGAACTTTGACGGGACATTCCCGGGAAATGCGGTGGGAGACAACACGAAACTGATGCAGGTGGCCAACTTTATGGCGGCAAGGCTTCTGGCTTACTATCCAAGGACCAACAAGGCTGACACTCCAGATTGGAAGAAGGTTTTGGAATATGCCCAGAACGCCCTAACGTCGGACATCTGCGCCGAGATGCCGGCCAACGAGGCCACATACGGATGCTGGTCTCAGGCTGTCGCCGGCTACCACACCAGCCAGTGGGTACGCCCGAGCATGAGGATCATCTCGATGATGGCTCCGGATGACAAGGGCGCCGTCTGGCCTATTCCAAAGGACTACAGTTTCGCGAAGGATGGCCCCATGCCTAAGGTTGTCAACTGTCCGGACGCCCGTCTGAACAATCCAGAGTATTTTGTCTATACTGATGTCGTGACAACAGGCAGTGGCGCGCAGTTCAACGACTCCTACAGCTCTTATTACATGGGCGAGAAGAACCGTTTCTCCCTTACCGGACAGCCAAGTGGCGAGGGCACTCTTTACCTTTTCACCAAGACAGAGTCCGATCTTATCCACGCCGAGGCACTGGCCAACAACGGAAAACTTGCCGAAGCGGCGGCTCTTGTCAACCTCACTCACAAAAATGTGGGAGGCATGACCGACATCGACGCGTCTTCCTCAAAGGATAAGATCATCGAGTCTGTCTATTACGAGATGTTCGTGGAGTGCTGCTTCGCCTGCTCGGCGACAGGTTGGTACAACCGCCGCAGGACTCCGGTGGACAAGTTCCAGCTTACCACGAGATCCTACCGTGAATTGCCTATCCCTAAGGTGGAGATAGACTTCTATGGACTTGAGGACTACACATTCGGCGGGCCAAGGGACGAGTATAAGGAATATGAATTTTAATTGAGATTGCGATGAAAAATAAAAATATGATTGTCAGCCTGTTGGCTCTTGTATCGCTACTTTTCTGTTCATGCGACAGAAGCGGACGGTTTGAGTTCCTTGAGCGTGAGATTCCTTGGAATTTCTGTGTGGCTGTGGTGTCGGATGAGAACATGACCCAGCCTGTGGAAGGTGCTACCGTGAAGATCTACAGGACCGAGTCCGACCGTGACGAGGACAAGAACGTCTTTCTGACGAAAAACAGTGACTCCAAGGGTGAGGCTCTTTTCACTTTTGATGAGTTCAACAAAGGAGGCGAGGGAGCCGAGGCTCTGAAGGGATGGTATTACATCACTGTCACAAAGGACGCGAAGACTGCCAAGGCGGTGACATACTATCTTCTGATGAACAGTGGCACCACCTACCAGTGGATTGAACTGAAATAAGGTTTGTGTATTAATAATGGTGTTTGAGAGAGGTGCGCCGGCACCAAGTCGCTGGTGCGCCTCTCTTTTATAGATGTGGTTTTATGATGTTAAGGCGATTCCTTTCCGTTATAGGTACAGCATTGGTGACACTGCTTTCATCCTGTGGGCGACAGGACTTGAGAGTCGTCCTCATTGACAGTGTCCACGTTCCTGGACAGATTGATTCTTTGGAATCCATGCTGTCTTCGGAAGATGGGGTGTCTTGCTCCGTCATCGAAGCCGGTTCCGAAACTGATCTTTCCGGGTTCGATGTCGTCTGGTTCCACAGGCCTGACAGCTCGGTTTTTTCGGAAACGGAGAGAAACCTTGCCGAAAGACTGCTTGCCTATGTCGGGGCTGGCGGAAAACTGATCCTTTCAATGGATGCCGTAAGGCTTCTGAATGAAACAGGTGTGGAAGACTCTCCGATCTCCGCGTGGACTTACGATGCCGTGGACTACGGCTTCGGGCGCAAGGTCGGCTTTCATTCATTCCGTTCGCATCCATTGTTTGATGGAATGAACGGAGGCGCTTATGTCTGGCACGGGCACAATGACAACAAATGTCGGGTCCTCGGTTTCCCGAAAGGCGTGACCCCGGCCGCTGACGGAACCAAAGTGATCGGAATATTCTGGGAATATATCTATTATCATCCCGATGAGAAAGTCATTTGGGAGACTCCTTACGGGAAAGGAAACATCCTGTCTGTCGGTGGAATGCTGGACTACGGTGCCCCTAACTATAACCGTTGCCTTCTCGAACGCTTCACAAGAAATTGCGTTGAATATCTTGCCGGCACATTGAAATCGGCTGAGACTCCCCGTTATTGGGACTGTTCCGAAAGACCGGCGACATCGGAGGAAGGTTATGAATATGACCGTGTGGATATTCCCGGACCGACGCGTTGGACTCTCCCGGAGGATTCTCATGCCTTGAGCTGGAAAGCGACGGGGAATGAGGTCAACATCGCCGGTAGGAGGACGACTGTCATCTGCAAGGAGAACGGCGGGATATTCGAGATCTGGACACATCCTTTCATGTCGTTGAGGGATTGCCGTGTTTTTGTCAAGACTGCCGGAGGCTGTTCTTTTCTGGGTGCGGAGGAGACCGACATTCAGTTGCGTGCCAATTCCATAATCCGGGAATATTCAGCCGGAGGGATCAAGATCCGGGAAGTGATAACGGGTCCTGTGGATTCCCCGTCCGCTGTTGCCCATTATGAATGGGAAGATGATTCGGTAGAGGAAATCTATGTGGATTTCAAGACAAATCTCCGGTATATGTGGCCGTATTCCTCGGACGCTCTTGGCACAATATGCTATGGGTGGTCCGACGGACTGAACGCTTTCGTCGCATCTGACCGCAACCGGGAGTTCGTGTCCATTGTCGGGTTCAATGTCCCGGCGAGGATTGCCTCGGCGGGACAGTATGACGGGTTCGGCTACGATTCCGGCGCGCCTGTCGGGATCCCTACTGATCTGCGTCAGGTGAACGCCAGTGTACGCCTTGACGTCAAAGGCACCAAGTGCTTTGATGTCCTGTTTGCCGCCGGTGATCAGGGAGAGGCGCAGGCGGAAGATGATTACAAGGCCATTGCGGCGGCTCCATATTCGGTGTTCCTTTCAAGTGACTCGTACTACAAAGGCTATGTCGCCTCCAAGGCCATTGTGGAGACTCCGGATTCCATATTCAATGAAGGTTACTATTGGGCCACCGTAAGCTCGGAGCAGTTCAATGTAGATGTTCCGGGAATGGGTAAGGGACTTTTCGCCGGTTATTCTTCCTCTCGGCGTGGCTGGAACGGCGGTCAGAAAGTGAGCGGACGGCCCGGGTACGCCTGGTTTTTCGGACGTGACGCTGAATGGAGTTCTCTGGCTTTCCTTGGGATGGGAGATTTCCAGGCCGTGCGGGATGTGCTTGAGAATCTCATAAGGTATCAGCGGCTTGACGGAAAGATCTATCACGAAGCGACCACGAGCGGTTCGATCCATTATGACGCTTCCGACGCGACTCCGTTCTTTGTGGTTCTTATGGGCAAGTATCTTAAGGCCAGCGGGGACGTGGAATTTGTGAAAAGGAATATCACGGCGGTGCACAAGGCTCTGGCGTTCTGCGCCTCCACCGACACCAATGGTGACGGGCTTCCGGAAAACACGAATGTGGGACACGGATGGCTTGAGGGGGGACAATTCTACGGTTCCGAGACCGAACTGGTCGTGGCGGCCTTGTACTGCCGGGGACTTTATGAGGGGGCTGACATCTGCCGCTTGACCGGAGACAGGGCCAACGCGGAAAAGTATTCGGCGGAAGCCGACAAGGTCAGGAATATCATCAACCGGGATTACTGGAATGAGTCCCGCGGCTATTTCAACTTCGGTAAAATGCCGGACGGAACGTTCACAAAGGATTTTCTGGCGTTGACTTCATCTTCCATATATTTCGGGGATCTGGATTATGCCAAGTCCAGGGAAACAGCCTTGAAATACGCGGATCTGCGGATGAGTGGGGACTGGGGGGTCTCTTCTGTGGCGGACACATGCCGGTTGGAAAGCTACGGGGCATATTCCGAGGATAACATCTGGCCGTTGTTTACCGGCTCGGTCGCCTTGGCGGAGTTCGGCTTCGGACGGTATATTCAAGGATTCAGTCACATCATGCACAATCTGCTTGCCTACAAGGGTGAGTTCCATGGCCGGATACCGGAGGTCCTGAACGGAAGGACGTACCGCTCCAACGGAATAACCAGGAATCAATGCTGGTCAGAGACAATGACTGTACAGCCGATTTTGGAGGGCATGGTGGGATTCTGTCCGGACGCTCTGAACGCATCAGCCCGGCTGGCTCCACGTCTGCCTCTTGACTGGGACTGGTTCAAGGCGTCCAACCTTCGTGTGGGCGAAGGAAGACTGAATATGTCGATGACACGTTCCATCGGAGAGATCCGCTATCTGGTCACATCTGACAAACCATTGGATGTCACCATGATGCCATCCTATGGAATAGGCACGGAAATCCTGTCTGTGAATGTGGATGGGACCGAAACGGCTTTCTCGGTTGAGGATGACGAGGAATACACGACGATCCGGTTTCATGTCAAGGTCAGAGGCTCCAGCGAGATCGTTGTAAGATGTAGGGAAAAGGCGGCTCCGTTGCCTCATTACCGGACGCCGGGGGCGCGGGACACGCGAAGATATTCGAATATCATATTCCAGAAAGTTGTGGACGGCGATCTTGTCCTTACCGTCCAGGGCCTCTCCGGGACCAAAGACACCATTTCTGTTTACGCTCCAGGCGGAGTCAGACGTGTCGAGGGTGCTGAAGGATTCGTCAAGTACGGTTCGGATGTCTATGACGTGGCGGTCGATTTTCCTGCCACGAAAGACAAGTCTGTGACAAAACAAGTAACGATTATACAATAATATTTAAAAATGAAACGTAAATTACTGCTTCTTGCTATGATAGCTGGCACTTGCTGTTCCGTCGCCTCCGCAAAGGAGGGAACATCCCTGTACCAGAACAACAGGGATCCGCTGGTCCACAAGCCGTTGGTGGAACTGCCTCTTGGCAGCGTGAAGGCTGACGGTTGGCTGGAAGACCAACTCCAAAGAATGGCCACGGGCCTGACCGGTCACCTTGACGAGCTTTATCCGCACGTTATGGGCGAGCGTAACGGATGGCTTGGAGGCGACGGAGACATGTGGGAAAGGGGACCATACTGGATTGATGGCCTTATTCCTCTTGCGTATACTCTTGATGACGAGGCTCTTAAGGCTAAGGCGAAACCATGGGTGGAATGGGCACTTGCCAGCCAGACCGAGGACGGCTATTTCGGCCCTACGGTCGATCTGGAATATGAGCGCGGACTTCAAAGGTCGAACGCCAAGGACTGGTGGCCGAGAATGGTTGTCCTTAAATTCCTCAAACAGTACTATGACGCCACTGGTGATGAGCGTGTCCTTACTTTCTTCACCAAGTATTTCAGGTACCAGCACAAACATCTGACGGAGACGCCTCTCAATAATTGGACGTACTGGGGACAGGAAAGAGGCGGTGACAATCTTTACATCGTCTATTGGCTCTACAACATCACCGGTGACGGTTTCCTGCTGGAACTTGGTGACATCATAGCCTCTCAGACCGCTGATTGGACAGGACGCTTGTCCGACAGGACTACTTTGACGTCTTTGTTCACACTTCATTGCGTCAATCTTGCCCAAGGAATGAAGGAGCCTGTTATCCGGTACCAAAAGACAAAGGATAAGGCTTGCCTGGATGCTATTGACACAGGGCTTGCGGACATCAGGAGGACCATCGGATGGCCGACCGGACTGTATGGCGCGGATGAATTGCTCCATTCCGGCAACCCTACCCAAGGATCAGAACTTTGCACGGCGGTGGAGATGATGTTCTCGCTAGAGAAGATGATCGAGATCACCGGCCGGACGGATTGGGCGGACTTGCTGGAGAGGGTGACATTCAACGCTCTGCCTACGCAGTCTACCGATGCTTATGACGCAAGGCAGTATTACCAGCAACTAAATCAGATTGAGATTTCAAAGAATGGGGGAAGAAACTTCATGACGAGCTACAATGGGACTGACCAGCTCTACGGAATCCTTTGCGGCTATCCTTGCTGTACCTCCAACATGCACCAGGGCTGGCCTAAGTTCACCAAGCACCTATGGTTCGCGTCCGATGACAATGGACTTGCGGCGATGGTTTACGCTCCTTGCCATGTTACAGCCAAGGTGGCTGACGGTCAGGAAGTGACTCTCAAAGAGGAAACCAATTATCCGTTTGACGAGACGATAAGGATAACGGTGTCCGCAAAACGTAAGGTTTCGTTTCCTGTCCATCTTAGAATTCCGGAATGGTGTGACGCTCCTGTGCTTACGGTCAACGGCAAGGCATGCGAGACTCCGGGCAAAGGCGGAATGGCCACTATTGACAGGCAATGGAAAAATGGCGACGTCATCGAGTTGTCCCTGCCGATGAAAGTGTCGGTAAGCCGCTGGTACGAGAAATCGGCTGTTGTTGAAAGAGGACCGCTTGTGTATGCCTTGCGCATAGGAGAGCAATGGAAAAAAGTCTCCTTTGACGGAGAGTTCAACGGTCAGCACGGCGATTGGTACTACGAGGTCCTTCCGACCACTCCTTGGAACTATTGCCTTCAGGTCAAGGACATTGACAACGTAGAGGAGGCCTTCAAGGTTGTGCGTAGGGATGTGTCTGGCTATCCTTGGAACCAGGAGAACGCTCCTCTGGAAATCCATGCGAAGGGAAAAAGGGTGCCTTTCTGGCATGAGTACAACGGATCGGCCGGTCCGTTGCCGTTCAGTACGCTCTATCAGGGAACATTTCCTGAGGAAGAGGACATTGTCCTTATCCCTTACGGATGCACGACTTTGCGCATAACTGAGTTCCCTGTCACGAACAGATAGTGTATATTTGCGTTATGAAAAGAATCTTGATATTATCGATCGCTTTTGCGGGTCTGCTCTCGTGCTCATCTCATGAAGACGGGGCGGTCCGGAATGTCCCTTTCACTGAAGTTAAGGTCACAGGTGGATTCTGGCAGCCAAGAATGGAGACGGAACTGGACGTGACAGTCCCATTCTCTGTGGAACACTGCGCTCCCGCTGTGGAACGTTTCCGTCTTTGCCGTGACTGGCTGGATGGCAAGTCTACGGAACTCCCAAAGACTCATAGGTTTATCAGTTCTGACATGTACAAGGTGATGGAGGGTGTGGCCTATGCGATCCAACTTCGCCGTGACCCAAAGCTTGAGGAGTTCATGGATTCCACGATCGCCTTGATTTCGGCATGCCAGAAGCCTGACGGCTACCTTTACATCTCGCACATCTGCGGCAATCCGGATGTCAATGTGATGGGCGAGCATCCATATTCCTATGTCATCCACAGTCATGAACTGTACAACATGGGGCATCTTTACGAGGCTGCCGTCGCCTATTATCAAGCCACAGGCAAGAGGCGACTGCTGGATGTGGCCATAAAGAACGCAAAACACATCAACCGTGTTTTCTTCGAGGGAGACCCGAACTACAATGACGGAAAACCGATCAATCAGGCTCCGGGACATGAGGAGATCGAGCTGGCGCTCTGCAAACTGTACAAGGTGACGGGAGACAGGCTTTACCTGGACATGGCGAAGAAGTTTCTGGACATAAGAGGGGTCACATTCATTCCTGACGGCGAAGGTGTGAACTCTCCGACCTATGCCCAGCAGCACCAACCGGTCGCCAGCCAGAGAGAGGCTGTGGGGCATTGCGTCAGGGCTATTTATCTCTACACCGGAATGGCTCAGGTTGACGCGCTGGCGAGGATTGATGAATACAAGCCCGCTCTTGACACCATCTGGGAGGATCTGGTCTCCACCAAGATGCACATCACAGGCGGTCTCGGGGCGGACAGAAGAATCGAGGGATTCGGCTCCGCTTATGACCTGCCGAACAAATTCGCTTACAATGAGACTTGCGCTGCGGTCTCCAATGTGTTCTTCAACATGGGAATGTTCCTGGCCGAGAAGGATGCCAAGTACCTTGATGTCGCGGAACTCTCGTTGTTCAACAATGCTTTGGCAGGAATAAGCCTGAGCGGCGACCGGTTCTTCTACGTCAATCCTCTTGAGGTAGACGCGGATGAGTCTTCCGTGAACCGTTCGGAGTGGTTTGGCTGCGCATGCTGCCCGCCAAACATCTCCAGGCTGATCCTTCAGGTCCCGGGGTACATGTATGCCTGCTCTGACAATGACATCTATGTGACCATCTATGCGTCTAACGAGACCAACATAAGTCTTGGAAAGTGTGATGTCGGACTTGTCCAGACCACAGAGTACCCGTACGACGGGAGGGTACGTCTGACTGTCAGTCCTGACAAGCCGAAGAAATTCGCTGTAAGGCTCAGGATTCCGAAGTGGAGTACCTCCGGGTCTTTCGCCCCGGGTGATCTTTACACTTATGTCGATGGCAAGCAGGGAAAGATCTCAGTCATGGTCAACGGGAATCCGGTCGATTACAGGATGGAGAAAGGCTTTGCGGTCATAGACCGGAAATGGAGTGCGGGGGATGTGGTTGACCTTGACCTCGGCATTCAGCCACGTCTGGTAAAGGCTGACGACAGGGTTGCGGAGGACAAAGGCTGCGTGGCCGTCGTGCGTGGTCCGGTTGTCTATTGTGCCGAGAACGTCGGCAACCGTGAGAAACCTCAGGACATGACTGTCAGCACGGATTCTGTCTTTGGCACGGAATGCATCTCCGGCGGAATTCTGGACGGCATCGTTTCCTTGGTCTATGGAAATGAAACAGACGGGCGGATAAGTCTTATCCCGTATTACAGTTGGGATAACCGCGGCGACAAGACCTCGATGAGAGTCTGGCTCAAGACAAAGTAAGATGGATCAATCCTGAAAGTATGTGTCTGGTCGCTTATTTGTTTGGTCGCTGAGCCAGTCGAAGCGACCGACCTCTCTCTCAGGCGGAAGTCGTTTTGAGTCTATAATATAAGCGTGATGAAACGGGGATGGCCATTTGGCCATCCCCGTTTTCCTTATGGCTGCATTGCCGTCCCCAATGGGTGGTGGTGCATAAAAGGTCCGGAAGTGTGACTTGTCCATGTTGCCTATGTTTTATGTTTTGACTATTAGTGTGTTGGAATATTATTATGTCCACTGTCAGCCCATCTTATGCTGTAAAATCCACCGTAACTTTGCACCGCGAAAAGTGAAAACGAAGATGACAAGATTTAGATTACTTGCGATTGCCATTGTGGCGATCCTTCGCGGAATCGATGCGGACGCTGCCAGACAGAACGCAGCGGAGATCAGGGGTACAGTGTGTGACAAGAACACCGGTGGGCCGCTTGGCTGGGCGACTGTCGCCCTCATGAAGGCTGACAGCACGTTGGTTTCTGGTACTACTTGTGATGATAAAGGAACATATTCCCTTCAGGCCACCCCTGGAGAGTACATCCTTAAGGCTTCCCTTATCGGCTATTCGGATTTCAGCAAGACCGTGACTGTCGTTCCAGGCCATAATGAAATGGACCCTTTGAATATGTCCGAGGACACTCAGATGCTTTCCGGGGCGACTGTCACCGAGCGTGTGAAACTGGTCGAGATGAAGATTGACAAGCTGGTGATGAATGTCTCGCAAAGCGTGTTCGCCCAAGGCAGTAACGCTCTGGAACTCATCAAGAAGGCTCCGGGCGTGATGATCGACAAGGACGGCAAGGTGACGCTGAACGGCAAGTCTGTCCAGATCTGGATCGACGGACGTCCGTCCTATCTTGACAGAAAAGGGCTTGAGGCTCTGCTTAGATCGACTTCCGGCTCGTCCATCGAGAAGTTTGAGTTGATGGAGCATCCGTCCGCCAAATATGACGCCGAGGGGCAGGGCGGAATCCACGACCTGGAACGAGGACATGAGCCGTCAGACCAACGGAAACCTTAACTTTACCCACATCTTTGACGAGGCGACGAACTCTGAGCTCACATTGAATGTGGACTACTATCACAACGCCAACACGACAGCGAACGACCAGAAGACATTTACCCGTTCACTGGTCGCGTCGGAATGGGTCCCTTCCACAAGGCTTGTGGACTCTGACAACAAGGTGAACATCTGGTCCGCCAAGGCTGACTATGAGGCTGCCGTGTTCAATTTCGCCAGGCTGGAGGCCGGTGCGAAGTGGGCGTTGTCCAAAACGGCCAACACGACCTCAAGGGCGGAGACCGGCCCGTCCGCCGTCAACACCGGCACGAGGTTCAAATACCGTGAGAACGTCGGTGCCGCCTATTTCTCTCTCGCAGCTCAGTTCGGCCCCAAATGGTCAGCCAAGGCGGGATTGAGGGGTGAATATACCAACTCTCTCGGAGATTGGATCACCGCAGGAGACCAAAGCAAGCGCAGCTACTTCGACTTGTTCCCGACCGCTTTCGTCGGATTCAATCC
>CAKVBK010000033.1 GCA_934725285.1 uncultured Bacteroidales bacterium
GGAGGCCATCAGGCCATTGGTTGAAACCCTCGCGCGTGACGCGCGCACGCGAGGGTGAATCATTGTCAAAGTCAGGATCTCTTCGGTAGCAATTTTGGCTTATTTTGATACTCAAGAGTGTATCTTACACTCATGGGAAACGTTTTCCGTGCTTTTCGTCTCTCAGGGGTGCAGCCGAGCGCTTCGGCTGGCATATAGAGTTACTTGTTATTGATTGCTAGCCTAAAGTACATTGTTTCGTTATGTTTTGTGTGTGCCTGTACTTTGCGGCTATTCGGTTTTTGGTGTGCGGGCGGACCGCTGCAATAGATCAAAAGTGTTTTTTAAGGGGGGGGTACAACCGAGAATATTTCTGTTTTTTAGGATTCGTATATGTTTCTTTTCCTTTTTCACGATTTTTAAGCATATTATTGCGGTTCAAATGTTTGTTTAAATTTTAACATTATGGACAATTTCGAAAAGAGACAGAAACTCGCTCCGTTCGTGAATCTGCGGAGCGATGTGGGCTTCAAAGCCGTGTTCGCGGACAGGAACAACAAGGACGTCCTCATCGGGGTGCTGAACCAGATACTGCCTCCCGAGGCGAGGATCGAGGACATCAAGGAGTATTCTGACCGCGAGCAACAGAGGGATGTCACCTATGGGAAAAAGACGGTGCTCGACCTGGTCTGTGTGGACCAGGATGACAAGACATTCATTGTAGAGATGCAGGCCTCAGAGGAGGACTACTTCTTCGAGAGGTGAGTTTACTACGCCTCCGGGCTTTATCATCTTGAACTCTCGGACGGGGAGCGGTACAAAGGGCTGCACCCTGTCTATGTGGTGTCATTCCTGAACTACAGCCTGAGGCACGACGACGAGTCCCAGTGGGACACCGACCATTTCATCTCGTGCTGGCATTTTACCGAAAAGCGGACCGGAATGGTTGCGAATCAGACAATTAGTATTATCTTTGTGGAGATGACACTGTTCACCAAATCGCCTGAGGGGTGCGTTACGGAGTTCGACAGGCTGTTCTACATATTCAAGAATAGTGGAGGCTTCCAAAAGATTCCGGAGTGGATCGAGAAGAGCGGAGGAATCTCCAGACGACTCGCAGAGGCGTGCGAGGTGGCAGCGTTCAGTAAGGAAAAGAAACTTAAATACGAGATCGACAAGATGAACGAGTGGGACATTCAGGCGCAGCGGGAATATGCCGTGCGCAAAGGCTTGGAGGAAGGTCGGCAGAAAGGACTGCAGGAAGGCCGAAAGGAAGGTCTGGAACAAGGTCTGGAACAAGGACTGGAGCAAGGTCGCGAGGAGACAAAACTCTCTATCGCAAGAAAACTTTTCGAGGCCGGGACACCGATTGATGTGATTGTCAACTGTACGGGAGTTGATAATGGGACAATTGCTTCGTTCGCTCGGAGTGAGTAGCTCTATAGATGGCAATCCGTGAACCGCGATGAGGCTCACGGATTGTATCCTATAATATTATGGCCTGACGCATTTGCTGACGCTGCTATGCGAATTTGCGCAGCAGTGCGTAACGTTCCTTTATGTCCGGTTTGATTTCAGGGGAAAACGAGTGCTCTTTTCCGATCATTGTTTTTTCGACTTCCGCAAAATCGCCGCAGGACAGAAGATCCACAAAGCCATTGGCGTATATTGTCTTGATCTCTGGCAGGAGCCCGGTAGCGTCTATGTCTATCAAATCACTTACAATCAAGCCATTCAACATTGCGTCTGTGTATGTTGCCGTTGGAAAGTCCCGATTGATGGCCGTAAGCAGATCCTTGAACCAGGCGATGACTTCCGGCCTTCTGCCCGGCTCTAAGAAAGCGATTTGAGCGACCGCATTGGCGACAGAGAATTTCCAATAATTTTCCAACCCGTTTTCCATCATGAAATCCATCAAGACATCAAGCTTGTCCTTCGCAAGCTTGTAAATCGTAGGAACAATGGTTTCCATTGAACTGTCAGCAATATGATAGTCCAGAAAGTTATCGGTCTGCCGGAGAACCTCCAGCACGGCGTTCAGGCTGGAAGTGTCGTTGCCGACTTCGCCGAGCAGCATCACACAGTGGGCGATCACACCGGAGAACGGCTTGGATGCCATATCATCAGGTATGCCATCACAGGAAAGGCCGATATTGAAAAGAAGGATATTCTCAAGGTCCCTTCTTAGGCTGTCGTGAGGCAAGGACAGAATCTCATCCACCTGAGCGTCTGACAGGCAGGCATTTTCGGGATCAGAAACGGTCTGAAGGACAGACGGGTTCTCAACTTCCAGAGCAGCCGGGTACTGAGGATGTCTGTACGAATATGGCTGGTTCCATTTCACCGCATTCTTATGCTTTTCAAGAAAAGCCTCCATCCTCTCGGTGAAATCCTCTCCAAAAAGATCATCATCTAGTTCCGGAGTCTCAAAAGGATTGTCTTCGATTGTGTAGTTGAAGTCCGATCCAAGATTGGCCCTCAAAGCGGGCAAGTAGCGGTCGGCCTCCTTTCGGCTGCTGACGACAAGCAGATGCTTCCCGTCCTTTCCATATTCATATTCAATCAATGGAATGGCCTCAGTGTCTTCTTCAAGAATATATTTGGCCAAGGAGAAATCTATGCAAGGATCAATCCCGGCCTCATCGGCAAATTCGATAGCGCCGTAGATCAGATTATGAGCCTCGTTGTAGGAGATTTTCATCAGATGGTACTCCTTTTCCAGCGTATTGATAAAGTCATCATATTCATAATCTTCCATTCTAACCCGGCAAAACGCATCCTTTACTCCCAGACAATAGGTGTCAACCATATAGCACCCGATGGTTTTCCTGCCACCCTTATGGAGCCTTGTGACGATTATGTGTCCCAGGCCATTTTCCTTATAACTCTCATTGATGAAGCAGTCTCCTATCTCAAGAGTCCTTGCCTTTTCCCTGACATACTGTTCAGGGGAAAGAAATGTCTGCTGTTTCACTTTTTTCTTCTTGGCCATATTCATGGATATTTCCATAAATATAGGCCAAACTTGCCATATAACCAAGTTGTTTGTCAGATATTATTATCGAAAAGAGGCGGCCGGTATTTCCGGTCGCCTCCTTTTATGATGTGCCCTGAAGCTTGGTTACTTCTTTGCGAAGTACATGCTGTCAGAGTTGCTGTTTTTGTAGTTCGCCTGGTAGATCACGTCATAGCTGCCGGCGATTGAAGACTTGTCGGTGGATGTAGCCTTGACGCATGAGATACCACAGATGAAGTACTTTCCGTTGCTTGTCTTCTGGCCAGCTCCGTAATACTGATACTTCAAGGTCTTCAAGTCCTCGCTGACAGTGAACCATAGCCAATCGTAGTTAGAGTCAGAGAAGGCCTTGTCACCTGGAGCGAAGTTGTAGCTGCCCCACGTGTTCACACCTGCGCATTCAGGAAGATATACGCAATATTTTCCGCTTCCGGCGGACTGCGCGGCGCGACGGTCGAAGAATATACCGAAGTTTACGGTCCTGGCCTCGTAGTCGATCTCAACGCAAGCGTCCAGCACAGATTCAAGATACAGACCCTTGATGCCGATGTTGTTGGTGTGCTCCTTTCCGGAAGCGTCGGTCAAAGTCTCCTTCTTGAGAGGCTCACCGAATGTCACAACAGTCTCGTTTGCATTGTTGTCCCCTCCGCTTACCGTACCGTTAGGATTGAACCTCTTTGAATAAAGCGTCCAGCTTCCCTTGAAATCGTTGGCTCCGATTTGGGTGAATATGTAGGTGTGGCCGTTGTCAAGCACAACCTTTCCGACGCGCACGCTGCCGGTCTTGTTCTCCTCGACTGTAAGGACACCATTCTCTACGGTGATCCACTTGCTTGCGCTCTCTACCTTGGCATAGACATCAGAGATAGTGTATTTCTCATCACCGATCCAATAGTTGAATTCCTTGGCGTCAACACTCTGAGCGATCTCGGTGGTCTTGCCTGCCGTGATATCCGTGACCTCAAGGGTATTGCCGTAAGTGGTCGTCTGGATGTGAGAGATTAGGTTGGTGTTGGTGTACTCTCCGCCAACAGGCCAGACAGCAATGTATGCGGTGGCCGTGGCCAAGTCAGTGTCAACTGTCGCAGGTACGGTGATCGCGCCTTTCTCGCTCTCCTTTTCTGGAGTGTCCAGCGGAAGCACAATGCTGTTGTACTGAGCGTCTCCTCCGAGGGTTATGGTTGTCTCACCAGCCTTTGGAGTTGCGTCTTCAGGGTAGGATACGACAAGTTTCACGATGCCGGTCTTGTAGGCCAATGACACGGAAGCCTTGCCACCGGACAAAGAGCTTACAGAAGCCGTGCCCATAATAACCTGATGGGCAACGGCATCCTCAAGGGTCCCTTTCTGATTGCCAAGTCCCACGACAGTCGGCGCTGAACCATAGTTCACGGAATTGGTCTCTTTGTTGTCAACATAGACCAAAATGGTCTCGGCGTCGTCCGGAACAGCGATACTGTTGCTGAAAGAAGCAGTCTTGCCTTCTGCGGCCTCACCTCTGAGGATCTGGGTCCTTCCTGTTGATGTGCCGTCAGCCTTGGCGAAACGTATGCGGAGGAAATCCTTGGCCGTGAAAGCTGTCTTCATCCCCTCGCCTTGCGCGGACGGAAGTGTCGCCTCGATTGTCAAGGTCTTTACGGTAGCGTTATCATCCTTGAACTCCTTCACATCCTCTCCGTTGTCGCATGCGGAGAACAAAGCCATCGCGGAAAGAGCGCAAGCGAATGTCAATAATATTTTTTTCATCTGAATATAATTCTATTTGTGGATAATGACTGTTAGTTCCAGTAAGGATTGCCCTGGCGCTCCTTCTGAGGAATCTCCCAAGTGAAGCCCTCGACAGGAATCTGAGTCTCGCTCCAATGGTTGGCTCCACGGGTGTTCTGAACTCCCCATCTCTTCTGGTTGAAGAACGCCCAATCGCCTTCTCCCCACATCTCGATGCGCCACTGAAGTTTTACCATCTCCATGGCACTCTTCCCTGGCATTGTGTTGTCGCATGTCATCGTGGTCTCGCCGCTCTTTGTACGGGCGGCAAGCAACTTGTCAAGCAATGCTTTAGCCTGAGCGTCCTGACCATCCTGCGCATAAGCCTCGGCCACCATCAGCAAAACCGCCGAGGAGCGGAGATAGATGTTGTCTGACGTGGTGGCTTCGTTCGTGTGGTTTTTGTAACCGATGGCTGAAGATGCGGCCCACTTGAGAGACGTGTATTTCGGCATGGTGTACTGGTACCAAGTCGTGTCAGCTCCGTTGTTGGTGTAGACGTGGAAGTTCTCGAAATCCGTCGGAAGGATGCAGGCCTTGCGGCAATCAGCGTCTGAAAGGGCATCGTAGATGTTCTTGTCCACCTGATAGTAGCCTGAAGGGCTGCGCTTTAGAGCGTTGAGCCCGGCATTTGTCCAGAAAATGTTGGAAGATCCTCTCGCCCCTCCGAAGATGGCCTCCGGGTTCTTTTCCAGATTGTAGAAAGCGTTCTGTGTGGCGTTGAAATCGGTTCCGTCCCAGGCAGTTCCCTGAGGAAGGGATGCGGTTACGCCGGCACGTGAGTTTACGGAAGCCAACAGGCTTGCGTCCATACCATAGTCAGCGGCGTTGATGAAGTTCGGGAAGTGGCTCAGAAGGTCATTGCCAGCCTCGATCACGGTCTTCCAATCCTTGCTGTCGAGGGCGGCGCGGCAGCGGTAGTACTGGGCCACGGCGCAGTCGATATCGTAGATCTGGGCGGCTTCGTTGCCGATGGTATAACCCTTTTCTCCGAGTGAGGAATCGTGGAACAGATCCACAGCCTCCTTAAGGGTGGTGTTGATCCAATTCCATGTCTCCACTACGGAAAGCGGCTTCTTAGCGGCGTTATATGCGTAAGCGTCATAGATAGGCCAGCCTTGCTTGGTGTCCGATGTCACGTCCTGGAGATCCGTGTAGCGCTCCATCAGCATCATGTAGCAGATAGCCTTCATAGTCAGTGCCTGAGCGCGGCTGGAGCCCATTCTCGGGTACTGTGCAACGCGCTCCTCGGTAAGGAAGTCAAGCGCCTTGAGAGCCGGTCCGAGCTTAAGGACAGGGGCAAGATAGTAACCATAGTTCTGGATCTCCTGATCCGTTCTCCAATAAGTGTTGTTCGCAAGGTTCTGATACCAAGTTGAATATGTTCCTTGATTCAGCCTGTCACCCTCAACCACGTCACCTGACTGGCAGAAACGGCGGAACTCAAAATTGGATTCGTAGGCGGAAGCGTTGGAATAGCCTCCGGCGATCGCCGCGTTGTAGACGTTGATGTAACCAGGCAGCGAGCCGACAAGACCTGTCAAGACCTGCTGCTCAGCCTCTTCGCTTCCCCCGATGAATTCAGCCATCTGGTCATCCGTGAAATAGTTAGGATTGTTCACGTCCAGCAGCGAAGTGCAGGAAGAAAAACTCAAGCCAAGGATAGCCGCAGCTAAAAGACTTTTATATGTTTTCATGTTTATTCGAGTTTAATTTTAGAAATCAAGATTCAAACCGATGGTGAGAGTCTGCATCTGAGGATAGATGAAAGTATCGACCTCTTTTCCTCCGATTGTGGAGAATGTAGGATCCACACCCTTCTGCTGAGAGAAAATCAGAACGTTGTCGGCAGAGACAAACGCGCGCAGAGCGCTGATGTTGACTTTCTTTGTGATCTTCTTAGGAAGGGTGTAGCCGATTGTGACGTTCTTGACACGGAAGTAGCTTGCGTCAAAGAGGCTCATGTCTGTGTAGTTGTGAGATCCAGGGAGCAGGGATCCGTCAAGATAATAGCTGCTGGCACCAGAGCTCGGGAACCACTGCATAGGAAAATATGCGTCGGTATTGTCCGGATTCCAGGTGTTGCCCACAAGATCCTTTGAGACAGGAATGCGCTGTCTGCCCATGGATGATCCGCGGAACAGGTACTGAGAGTATTCCATTGAGAAGAACTTGCCGCCGATCTGGTAAGCGGAGACTATGCTGAAGTCAAAGTCTTTCCACTTCAGGCTGAGAGTAAGACCTCCGATCCAGTCCGGAGTTGCAGATCCGACCTCGTAGTATGAGGCGTCCGCCGCCACGTCTGTCTTGACGTTGTCACCCACCTTGTAGTTGGCGTAACGTCCGCCGTGCTCGTAGACACCTGTGGCCTCGTTCAAGTTCACATCATAGTAAGTAACTCTGTGCCAGTAGAGAGGCAGACCGGAAGTCTTGTCCACGCCGGCATATTTCGGCATGTAGAGGTTGAACAGGTCCTTGCCTTCACCGCGGAGATAGAATATTCCTCGTCCGGCATGACTGGCTGTTCCAGCCTGTGCCATATCCTCGGTAGCGACCGTCCAGCAGCCCTTAGGAAGGTCCATCGTCTCGTCGTAGTTCGGAATCTGGTCGGCCGGAACACTCAGAAGAGTGGTGCGGTAGTGCGTTCCGTTGATTCCCACACTGAGGGTGAGATCTTTCTTGCGGATGATGTCTGCGTCGAGCTCGATCTCGAAACCTCTGTTGCGGACTTTGGCAGCGTTGCCCAAAACGGTTGTGTAGCCGGCGCTGGCGAGAGGTGACACTGACTGGTTGAAGAGAGAGTTGACTGTCTTGTGGTCATAGAAGTCAAGCGCTCCTGTGATCCTGCTGTTGAGGACACTGAAATCCAAACCGAGGTCAAACTGATGGATGTTCTCCCATGTCAGATCTGAGCGGACAAGATCGTTTCCGGTCTTGATGGCCGTTGTGGCAGGGACTCCGGTTCCGTTTGAGCTAGTCTGCCATGTGGCGACAGAATAGTACCAGTAGTGGTTGAGATAATAAGAGGTAAGGCCGTTGGAGTTACCCGTCACACCATAGCTGGCGCGCAGCTTGGCGTTGTCAAGCCATGTCTTCATCTCCTTAAGGAAGCTTTCCTCAGAGAAACGCCAGCCCGCGCCGACAGACCAGAATGTTCCCCAACGGTTGTCCTTGGTGAACTTGGAAGCGGCGTCACGTCTGAGGGAGGCGGACAGATAGTACTTGCTGTCGTAGTTGTAGTTGAAACGGCTCAGGTAGGACTCGGTCCTGTAGATGTTGGTGCTGAAGCCAGGTGTGGTGGAGTTCTCACCGCCGGCATTGACATAGCGGCCGATGAAGTTGCCGGAGATGGCTAATCCAGGGATCAGCTCATAGCCGGTGCCGAAATTGAGATCTTCCCGGTTAAGGTCCTCATATTCGTGGCCTACCATGGCATCCACGTGGTGCTTGTCGAAGTCCTGATTGTAGGTGAGGATCTGCTGGGTGTTGATGATTCGGCGCTGGTAGGTCTTGATGCCGAATCCACCGTTAGGAGTTCCACGACCCGCGATGCTGTTCACGTACATCGTACGTTTCCAGTGTGACTCATCCATGTTGAAGTTCACATTGAAATTGAAGTACTTCAGGAAGTTGACATCAGCGAACAAGCGGGTTGTCCAAGTTGAGATGTCCTGACGCTCGATGTTGGTCTCGGCGATGTACTTGAAGTCGCTGCCGTAAGGGCTGGTCGCCACTCCAAGTGGAGAGTATGATGCGTTCTTGGTGTTCAGGATCCTGTCACCGTTGGCGTCAAGGACATAGTCACCGTTCTCGTCAATGGTGTAAACCGGCTCGATAGGCTGCCATCCTTTGACGTGAAGCATGGCGTTGCCATACGCTCCACCGATCTGGCGGGATCCCCATTTACCGGCCTGTGCCCTGGTGCTGGTCTTTGAATAGCCCACATTGGCGCCGATCTTCAACCATTTGAGCGCCTGTGCATCAACGTTCATACGTCCGCTGTAGCGCTTGTAGGAGCTGGCGATCAAGAATGAAGGCTCGTCCTGGTAACCGAGTGAGGCGTAGTAGTGGATCTTGTCTGATCCACCGCTTGCGGAAAGGTTATATTCCTGACGGAAGGCATTGCTGAACATGATGTCAGCCGCGTCTCCGTTGTAGAGCAACTTCGCGTCCTTGTTGATCTTTCCAGTGGCGGGATCTATAAGGTAGGCACCGCTCATGGTCGCGGAGGCGTTTGATCCTGATCCGGTTACTGTGTAGATGGCGCCAGGGACATTGTAGGCCATGTTGTTGCCGAGAGCGTTCTTCTGGAACTGGGTCTCGCTTCCGTTGTAGTCGAACAGGTGCTGGCTGGCGAAGAGCCTTGCCTCCTCGTCCGTGTGGTTAGGAGTGGCGATGTTGGTGTAGTAGTTGCCGTTGGCGTCGACACCAGGAAGACCTGTCCCGTTCACACCGTAGCGGTAAGAGTTGTAGATTGACTGCCAGGCATATTCATAATACTCAGCCGCGCTGTCAATCGAGTTGACATTGTAGTCACCGATGGAGTTCCATCCCCAACGGCTTTGGAAAGAGATCTTCGACTTGCCTTCCGAGCCTCTCTTGGTGGTGATGAGGATTACACCGTTACCGGCTCTTGATCCGTAGAGGGCTGTTGAGGCCGCGTCCTTGAGGACAGTCACTGAAGCGATGTCGTTAGGATCCAACTGTGAAAGAGGGTTCTCATAAGTGGAGTTGGTCTGCTGGGCCACACCGTCGATCACGACGAGGGCGGCGGCTGAGGCACCGTTGGTGGAGCTGACACCACGAAGACGGATGGCCATGTCATAACCAGGCTGGCCATCGACCATTGAGACCTGAAGACCAGGAGCCGCACCTTCCAATGCTCTGGAGACGGTGGTCGTGTTCTGGATGGCGACGATGTCTGACTTCACATCGGTGATGGAACCGGTCACATCTTTCTTTTTCTGTGTGCCGTAGGCGACAACCACAACCTCATCGAGGAATCTGTTGTCACTTTGAAGAACCACATTGATTACGGACGAGGTTCCTACCTTGACCTCTTGTGTGCTGTAACCAATGCTGGAGAAGACAAGGATGGCGCCCTGCTTCACGTGAGGCAGGCTGTAGTTACCGTCCAAGTCTGTCATTGTGCCGGTAGTGGTGCCCTTTATCAGGACATTGGCGCCGACACATGGTTCCCCTGTCTCGTCCGTGACCTTTCCGGACACGGAGGACTGGGCGAACGCCTGCGCCCCGATCAACAGAAGCGCAAGCAAAGCTGTGAATAAACGTTTACCCATAAACTGTTATTTAAAAATAATGGTTTTCTAAACGCGCGGTTTGACGAAAATGAATATGTGGCTTTATGATGTTGTGGGGAGGGAATATCAGTAGCGGTGTTGTGTCATTATGTGATAAGTTGTCAATCGTTCAAAACGATGCAAAATTATAGTATCGGAATTGAACTTTATGACAATATTTGATAAAAACACTTTGAAAAATGACTTGCGTAATCCTTTTCGCAGATATGTGGCGTTCCAAGCTATCCAACTGGCACGCGTTAAAGATGGGGCCGTTGGCAAGGAATATTGAATTTGCTTTATTCATCGGAAATCAGTTTATTTGTGTGGCATAAATGAAATGAAGAAAGATGCCGGAGCCGTTATGAAAGAAGTTCAGAAAAACATCGTGCGGACAATCGCTCTGATTTTCGCTTGTTCGGTCTGTGCGATTATGTTCCTTATATGCTTTATATCCTCGCAAAATCAGGTGCTGCCTTTCAGAGGACAACAGGAAATGTTCCTGTACGATTGGGGATATGTCAAGGGACTGCTGATGCATCCAGGCGGGCTCACGGAGCTGGCGGCGAAGTTCCTGGTACAGTTTTTCACTATTCCGGGGGCCGGAGTGGCGATCACTCTTGCCATTCTTGGACTGAACACGTTGTTGGTATGGAAAATTATGGAGAGGACCGCCGGCACCGGCGGCAGGTTCCCGAAAGTGTCCACGGATAGTTCCAAGAGAAAAATTTGGGGAATATTCCCTCTTTGTCTGCTGCCCTCCGCTTTTCTGGCGGTCTCATTGCAGGACTATTATAGTTTCTACCAAGGGCTCCTTGCCTACGTGGCTGCTGTCTTTTGCCTCTGGGAATATTCTAAAATCAAAAGCTGTCGCATCCCTTTGCTCCAAGGATGCATGATGACTTTCGGGCTTTTTTTTCTTGCCGGTTCAGTGGCGCTCTTGTTCGCCGTCCGCGCGTTGTTGTTTGACATATTCGTGAAGCGGCCTAAATCTTTACTGTCAATTATCTATCCCGCTCTCACCCTCGCGTTAGGCATGTTGATGATCCAAACTGGCGAGGTGGTCTCAGCCCTCGATGCCTTTACTCCCAAAATGTATTATGAGGTGAATATTTTGAATATGCCTGAGATTCACTACGTCAGCTGGGTGATGCTGTCAGTCTGCATATTCATCGCCGCTTGCTCGCGAAGGCTGGAAGTCAAGACTATGGCGGTAAAAGGCTCCATCTTTTTGTCATGTGCGGCGGCAACGTTGGGAACTTATGCCTATTTCAGCGACGTGTTCAGGTCAGAGGCCAGGACAAGACTCTATCAGTTGGAATGCATGTCAACCAATGGCGATTGGGACGGGATCATCCGTCTGCTTGGGAGGGATGTCAGATCTCAGAACGAGGCCAATTATCTGAACATGGCTTTGGCCGAGAAAGGAATCCTCTCTGAGGATCTTTTCAAATACAGGCAGAACGGACCGGCATCCTTGATAAATGATGTCAAGGCGCAGAGTGATATGGATCTGCTCAGACTTGGCAGGGTTCTCTTCGCTATGGGGAATATGAGCGCGGCGCAGAGCATGGCTTTCAACGCGAACCAGGCGTTCGGTGACAATGTTCCATCGATGTTGGGAATGATTCTTCAGATCGATCTTATGAGGGGGTCCTATGCCACGGCGGAGAAATACATCCGTCTTATGGAAAAGTCTCCGCTTCACTCGAAATGGGCTGCCTCTCGAAGGGCATTCCTATGGAATGACATAGCGGTGGAGAATGACAAGGTCTTGGGCAACGGGCGGAAAGACCTCGAATGTGAAGACGCGTTCGTGCTGTACACCAACCCTATGGACGATCTGTTCCGGATAGTGGATGCCAATCCGTCGGATGAAAAGGCTATGGAATATGCCCTTTCATACCTCATGCTGGCAAAGGACATGGACAATGTCGTAGGGTTCGTGGAGAAGCATTTCGGAGAGCCTGCCTTAAAGACTCTTCCGACCCCGGCGCAGGAATGTCTACTGTTTTATTATGATTATTACGGCACGATGAATGTCGGGTTCGCGGTAAGCCACGGGATGCCGCAGGAGGAAGTCAAGCGCAGGCAGGCCTATGACCTTGACTGGATTCTTGCGCACGGGGTGACGGAGGAGAATCTGGCAAGGTTCAGATCCTTCAAGGAAAAATACGGAAAGGCTGCACGGCTCCAAAACCCGAGATCCGCGATGGCCGCTTACCGCAAGACCTTCTGGTACTATCTTTTGTTCACTCAAATTTCTGATAATCAATGAATATCGCGTCATCCATCAAAGTAGGCTTGATGTCAATCATGTTCCTGACCGTTTCATGCGGACAGAGAATCAGTGTCTCAGAGAGCATCGGGGAGTATCCGGAAATATTCCCGGACTATGCCGGAGTCACCGTTCCGGCGAATATCGCACCGCTGAATTTTTCTTACCTTGGCGACGAGCCGGCCGTTTTGATTGTCGACGGGAATAATGGTGAAAGGCAGATCAAGGGGCGGAAAGGGTTATTCTCTTTTCAGACAAAATGTTGGAGGAAACTGATGGAGACGAGCGCGGGCTCTGACATAGAACTCACTGTGGCCGTGAAACGCGACGGAAAATGGCATGCGTTCAAACCATTCAAGATCACCGTTTCCGCAGACAAGATAGACCCATACCTTTCCTACAGGCTCATTCCGCCGGGTTACGAGGCTTGGAAGAAAATGGGAATTTATCAAAGGAACCTGGAGACATATTCACAGACCCCCATAATCGAAAACTCGCTGACAGGTGGCAACTGTGTCAACTGCCACACTTATTGTCAGCGGGACCCTTCCATGATGCTGTTCCACGCGCGTGCGGATTTTGGCGGCACCGCAATGATCATTGGCGGTCAAGTCGAGAAACTGAACACTAAGACAGATTCCACGATAAGCGCGTTGGTGTACCCTTATTGGCATCCATCCGGAAAATACGTGGCCTTTTCTGTCAATTCAACAAGCCAGAACTTCTTCAGCCACAATCCAAACCGCATCGAAGTCTATGACAGCGCTTCTGACATCGTTGTGTACGATGTGTACAAGCATGAGATTTCTTGGTCGCCTTTGACCCGTTCGGAGGGTTCTTTCGAGACATTCCCGACCTTCTCACCGGACGGCCGCGGCATGTACTACTGCTCCGCCAAGGCGGTCTCACCGATGCCACAGGAATATTCAAAAGTCAAATACAGCCTTTGCCGCATTGATTTCAACCCTGAAGACGCTTCATTCGGTGACAAGGTTGACACCCTTTACAATGGAGCTGAGAACGGAAAGAGCGTCTCTTTTCCACGAATATCCCCGGATGGCCGGTTCATGGTCTTCACTCTTCAGGAATATGGCAACTTCTCCATCTGGCACAAGGATGCCGACCTTTGGACAATGAATATGTCAACGGGGGAACTCCATCCTCTTGATGAGGCGAACTCCGAAGACGTTGACAGTTATCACTCTTGGAGCGGGAACAGCCGCTGGCTGGTTTTCAGCAGCAGACGCATAGACGGACTCTACACAAGGCCGTTCATCTGCCACATCGACGAGAACGGGCATGCCTCAAAGCCGTTCCTCCTTCCTCAGAAAAATCCGTTGAAGTACTACGCCGACCAGATGGTGTCCTACAACCTTCCTGAATTGATGGAGTGCAAGGTCACCGTGAGTCGGCACAAAATCACCAACACCCTCCGGAACACTTCTGGAACAGACATAACTGTAAAAGAGAAGTAGCAGGGGAGTCCGGGTGTTGATAAAAGAAAGGGAGATGATCAAATCACCTCCCTTTCTTATTAGGATTGTAGCCTGACTACTTGCTGTTGTCGAATGTGCCGTTGTCCCAACCGATGTTCTGAGGGATCTCGCTTCCGGTGTTGGACTGGATGAATCCGTTAGGGAGCGGGAACACATAGTCATAGTCGTGGATGTTCGGACGCTGGATTCCGTCGTTGGCGTTAGGGTAGTTCCAGCCATATTTCCTGACTCTGTCCACGAGAACGTTTCCATAGCCAAGTGAGGCGAGGTTAGGGTTGTTGGACAGACGTGAGAGGGTCACACGGCGCTGCTCCTCTCCGAAGAGCTCCCGGGCACGCTCGTCAAGAATGTAGTCAAGTGTCACCTCCGAGGCGGAGCAGTCGGCCGCACCGGCGCGCTCTCTGACTGCGTTGATGTCCTTTGCGGCGTTAGCCTTGTCACCCTTGCCAAGATAAGCCTCGGCGCGGAGAAGATAGGTCTCCGCCACACGGGCGACATACCAATCGACATCATACTGCTGCCAGCTTGGGCCGGAGGACTTGGTGCCGCGTTTGTCAGTGGAGAACTTCCAGATGCGTGGCCAGTAACCTACGGTGTCGGCAGGCGTAAGAGTGTAGGACGGGAAAAGGGTCGCCACGTCAGCGATGGCCTGAGGCCATGTCTTCTCACCGCTCGGCTGCCAAACATTGTGCTGGAGCATTGTCTCAGAGCCACGGAAGTCGTTCTTGTCATTCCATACATTGTAGATGAAGAAGTTGGTAGGACGGATGGTCGGACCGTAAACTCCGATTGTTCCGATAGAGTCTGGACGCGCTGAACCGGCCTCTGTCGTGCCGTCGGCGAAGTAGAAACCACCGTCACCGAATATTCTTACATTCTCCTTGCCGTCAATGGTCTTGCGGGTGTTGTTGGAACGGATGAAGCCAGAGTTGATCGCGGCCTCTGACTGGTTGTAGTTGCATCTCCACCAAGAGTTTCCGCCACCACCGGTGCTGTAGGTTCCGTAATTGTACTGAGCGACCCAGATTGCCTCGCTGTTTCCCGCCTCGTGGTTCTGGTTGCCGACCTGGAAGAGATCCCAGTAAGGGTTCAAGGCATGGCCATACCTGTCGGTAGCCTCATCCTTGCGCTCACCGTAACGGGTGGTCATAAGATGATAGTCGCCATCTGTTCCGTCTATGACACGTGTCGCGGCCTGGATGGCCTCATCGAATTTGCCGAGAGTGTTGCAGATCTCGGAGAGATAGTGGTCGGCGGCGGCTCTTGTGGCGCGTCCTGCGGCGGCAGCCGTCAAAGGAAGGTTCTCGCTCGCGAACTTGAAGTCATCGTAGCACTGCTGCCAAACCTCGGTGCGGGTGTTTCTCGGGAAGTCAAGGCAAAGTTCCTCGGTAGGAGTTGTCACTACAGGAACACCTCCGTAGAGGCCGGCGAGGTTGCGATAGAACCAACCGCGAAGGAATCTGGCCTCGGCGAGATATTCATTCTTCTGCGTCTCGCTGTTCCAGTTGAGATCCTTCTGCTCAATTGTCTGGATCACCTTGTTCATATCATAGATGACATAGTACTGGTTTCTGAACCAGTGGTCGATGAATCCGTCGTTTCCGTTGTAGCCGCTGTCCCAGTTACCGGCGCCGATTCCGTTTGTTCCGGTGGAGGTGAAAGTGTCAAGACCGCAACCCATAAGAAGCCACGAGCATGTGTTGTGCATTACTCCAAGGAAGAGGTACTGAACTCTGGCGTAGCCATAGTTTATTGCGAGTTCAACATCAGCAGGGCTGTTGTAGAAAGTCTTTGAGTTGAGTGTGTACGACTTTTCCTCAAGGAACTTGCTGTCACTTTCGCAGCTTGTCACAGCGAGCGTCGCTACCGCGGCGGCCACTGCAAGAATATATTTTCTGATCTTCATAATGCTGTCTGATTAAAATGTGATGTTGGCACCGAAAGACACTGTTCTGTAAGTAGGTGTGGAGCCGTAGCGTGTACTTGACATATCCGCGGCGACAGTACCGCCATTCTCAGGGTCGAGACCAGACCATCCGGTGATGGTGAAGAGGTCGGTGGCTGAAACGTACAGACGCAGGTTCTGGATGCTCGCCTTGCGGAGAAGCTTTGAGCTGAAGTTGTAGGACAGGGTGAGGTCCTTAAGCTTCAGGAAGCTGCGCTGGTTCCAGTAATTGTAATTGTAGGTGGAGTTGTCGTAGCCGTACCTCGGGTACTTGTTGGAGTGGTTGCTCTCAGTCCAAGGATTGATGTCAAGCTGGTTGTCGGTCGTGCCTATGCTGAATCCGTTAGGATCATAGCCAAGGAAGTGCTTGTCGTTGCCCTGCATCCAACGGAAACTGAAGTAAAGTGAGAAGTTCTTCCAGCTGAGGGTGTTACCCAGGTTGACAGTGAAGAGAGGATCCATGTCACCGATCCAACCCTTGTCCGCTGTGGTGATCTTTCCGTCACCGTCGATGTCGGCGAATTTCAGGTCACCAGGCTTGGCGTCAGGCATGATCACCGTTCCGTCAGCGCTCTTGTAGTTGTTGATTTCCTCCTGACTCTGGAATATTCCAAGAAGCTTGTAGTCCCATGCTGAAGTGATGGAGTGACCAGGCATAAGGGCGTAGCTTGAGTCGTAACCTACGCTTGTGACACCGGCGACGTCAATGTTGTTGTTGTCGTCGAACAGTCTCACGATCTTGTTGCGGTTGAGGTCGAAAGTGAGGTTGGTCTCCCAATTCAGTGTGTTGACACCGTCTCCGTTGAGGTTGACGGAATGGAGAGTGATCTCGACACCTCTGTTGGTCACCTTGCCGGCGTTTGCGTCAACTGAAGGGAATCCGGAGACATAAGGGATTGACCTGTTGAGGAGCTGGTCGGTAGTGGCCGATGTGTAAACATCTACAGTACCGTCAAGTCTTGAGCCGAGAACAGTGAAGTCGAATCCGAGGTTCCACTTTGAGGTTGTGGCCCATGTGAGCGACCTGTTCTCAAGGCCTGTGATGTACATCGCATAGACACTCTGCTCGCCGAGCCATGTGTACGTCTTGCCAACGCCGGCGATTGTTGAATATGCCGCGACGGCGCTGGAGCCGTTCTGTCCCCAAGAGAGACGGAGTTTCAGGAAGTCAAGCCAGTTGACATCTTTCATAAAGTTCTCGTTGCTGAGGGTCCATGCCGCGGATGCTCCGAAGAAGTTACCCCACTTGTTGCCTTCTGCGAATGCTGAGTAACCATCACGGCGGTAGTTTCCTGTCAGATAGTAGCGGTTCGCGAAGTTATAGTTCAACCTTGCGAGATAGGAGATTCTCTGCCAGCTTGTGCGCTGGCGGGCGGCTGTCAGCTTGTCGGCGTTGGACAGATCAAGGCCATAAGTGCCGAGATCGGCGGCCGCAGGAATGTCAAACTCGCTGAAATCTATTCTGATGGCCTCCTGATTGTAAGCCTCACGGGTGTAGCCGGCGAGGACATCGATGTGATGCCTCTTGATGTCGGTCGTGTAAGTGAGGATGTTGTCGATGTTCCAGTTGGATGTGTGGTAGTCACGCACGTAACCCTTTGACGAGCCGATATATTTGTAAGGATTGGCAAGGTCGTCCTCCACTCTTGTGTCGAGATATAGCTGAGGGTTGTTGAACAGATCCTGCTGTGAGGTGTTGCGCTGCGCGTTGAGTGTCAGCTTGTACTGAAGGCCCGGAAGGAACGGGAAGTCGATCTGGGCATAGCCCACTCCGCCGATGTTGTAGCCAACGGTCTGGTTGTCAGTCCAAAGGTAGCTGGCGTTCTCACGTCCCCACAGAGGGTTGATCTTGTCCTCTCCGGTAGGGTTGGAGTTGATCCAGCTCTCGTAGCCCTTGATCTCAGAGTGAGTGTAGGAATATGGACTCATCCAAGTCGCGGCCTGCATCGAAGGAGTGCATCCCCAGCTCTTGGATCCCATATAACGTCCGGTGAGACCGACGGTAAGCCAGTCGGCAACCTTGGTGTCAACCTTTGACATTACGTTGAACTTGCGGAAGTTGTCTCCCTTGAGGACACCTCTTGTTCTGTCGTATCCACCAGAAATGTAGTAGGAGGTCTCGTTCTTCCTTCCGGAAATGCTGAGGCTGTAGCTCTGTGAAGGGGCGGTCTGTGAGATCTCGTCAAACCAGTCAACCTTGTTTCCGCTCTTGTAGACCTCAAGCTCACGCTGTGAGAAGACTGTGCTTGGGGAGACTTCCTCGGTGGCGGAGATCTTGTTTGCCGCTACCATGGCAAGGAAACGGTGCTCGATGAAAGTCTGGTCATCAGTCTGCATTCTTGGCTTGCGTCCCCAAGTGTTGAACTTCAGGTCAGCGTTGAAATTGACTGTAGGCTTGTCTGATCTTCCGCTCTTGGTAGTGATGACGATCACACCGTTGGCGGCACGTGATCCGTAGATCGCGGCTGAGGAGGCGTCCTTCATCACATCGATGCTTTGGATATCGTTGGTCTGTATCTCCTGGATGGAACCATAGAAAATCGCACCGTCGACGATGATCATCGGAGAGTTAGTGCTCTCGGCGCTGGTCGATGTGCTGGAAGGAATCGTGTTACGTCCACGAAGGGTCATCGTGCTGAGGTTGCTGCCAGAAGCAGAGTTGGTAGGAAGATAGTGAAGACCGGCGACCTTACTTGACAATGCCACGAAAGCATTAGGGTTAGGAAGGTTGGCGATGTCTTTGTTGCTTCCGTAGTTCACGCTAGCGATGGCGCCGGACACATCCTTTTTGCGGGCTGTGCCGTAACCGACAACGACAACTTCATCAAGAAAATTCGAGTCATCGGCCAAGACAACATTGATCACTTTCTGTGAGCCGACAGTGACTTCCTGTGCGGCATAGCCGATAGATGAGAAAACCAGAACTGCCCCGGACGTCACGTTCGGAAGGTTCCAGGAACCATCAAGTTCTGTCATAGTTCCGGTGGTGGTGCCTTTCACAAGGACATTCACACCGACCAAAGGTTCACCAGCCTTGTCCGTGACCTTTCCGGACACGGAGGACTGGGCGAATGCTTGCATTCCGATTGTCAGAAGCACAAGCAAAGTCGTAATTATTCGTTTACCCATAACTTATAAATAACGTGAGTTCGATGAATTATAACTAAAAGAGAGACAATTGAATAAGGCCATTCTCATAAGGAGAGACACG
>CAKVBK010000034.1 GCA_934725285.1 uncultured Bacteroidales bacterium
GTGGCTCAAGCCAGTGATGAGTTTCTCCCCTGCCGTGCTTCAGGCAATCGCGTTCACACTCATCCTCATGGCCGTTTTCTTTGCCCTCACATTGGCCGGAAAAATGCTGGAAGGCATAGTGAAAATTGTGATGCTGGGTTGGCTGAACAAGCTTCTCGGCGCAGTGTTCGCACTTTTGAAGGTCATCCTTGCCATTGGGCTGTTCATTCTGATCTTCGATTCCGTCACCACGGTCCTTGAGATCAATTGCTCGAAGACAATCAGCGGTTCCATTTTCTACACACCCATCAAGGACTTCGCCGATGTCTTCTTCCCATATATGAAAGAATTGATATTCAACAAATAATGAGCAGAATCATTCTAATAGAGACTTCCACTTCCCTCTGTTCCACAGCCCTTGTGGAGAATGGGAAGGTTGTCAGCGAGAGAATCAGCGGCGAGCCAAGGGCACATGCGTCAAAAACCGCACTGTTTGTCAGCGAGATGCTTTCCGAAAGAGGATTGAAGGTTTCCGACTGCGACGCGGTGGCGGTCAGCAAAGGCCCTGGATCCTACACAGGACTTCGCGTGGGAGTCTCCACCGCGAAAGGGCTCTGTTTCGGAGCAGGAATCCCGATGATCTCGGTCGGAACGCTCGACACACTCGTATGGCAGGCTCTGGACGGGAATATGCTTCCGGAGGGCTGCCGCTACATCATACCGATGATTGACGCCCGAAGGATGGAGGTATACACTGGAATATTCACACCTGACGGGAAACAGGTCTCTCCGACCGTGGCCCGGATAATCGACACGGACTCATTCAGGGAGCAGATAAACGAAGGGCCGGTGCTGTTCATCGGTGACGGAGCCGACAAATGCAAGGACACCCTGACCAGCCCGAACGCCCGCTTCATCCAGTGCTGCCCGAAAGCCGCCTCGATGATACACCCGGCTCAGGATGCTCTGAACGCCAAGAGATTCGAGGATGTCGCGTATTTCGAGCCATTCTACCTCAAGGAGTTCATCACAACGGCAAGCAAGAAGAAGATATTTTAAAATCATTAATATTATGAAATTCGGTGTTGCCAGCGACCATGCTGGATTCGAGTACAAGCAGAAGATCGCGGCCCTGCTTCGGAAGAAGGGTTACGAAGTTGTGGATTACGGGACATATTCAGAAGACAGCTGTGACTATTCAGACTTCGGCCACGCACTGGGATCTGCAATCGACAAGGGAGATGTAGATCTTGGTGTGGCTTTCTGCGGTTCCGGCAACGGAATCTCAATGACATTGAACAAGCATCAGAAAGTGCGGGCGGCCCTCTGCTGGGGGACCGAACTTGCCCGTCTCGCCAAAGCCCACAACAACGCCAATGTGCTTGTTATGCCGGCGAGATTCATCTCATACCAGATGGCCACGACCATACTCAACAAATGGCTGACCACGGACTTTGAGGGAGGTCGCCACGAGCGCCGCATTGAGAAGATTCCGCTCTGCAAGTAGAAAGTATACAGAACAGACTTCACACGAAGCAATCACTTGGAAATAAAAGCATTAACAGCCGACAAAAAATTTCTTTCGGGCAATCGCAAGCTCTCGGACAGCATTGAGGATTACCCGGAAGGGGTCATTATCCCCATCAACAAGCCCTACCGCTGGACCTCCGCCGACGTCATCCGCAAGATAAAATGGGCTGCATGCCGGCATTTTCACAAAAAGAACCTGAAGGTCGGCCATGCCGGCACTCTTGATCCGCTTGCGACCGGAGTGCTTCTTGTCTGCGTAGGCAAGGCCACCAAGCTGGCGGAAACCCTTCAAAAGGAGGGCAAGGAATATCTCGCCGGCATCTCGTTCGGGGCCACCACTCCTTCCTATGATTTGGAGAAGGCGATTGATCGGGAATATCCCGTCGAGGGCATCACGGAACAATCCATCCGTGAGACGCTGCCTCAGTTCCTTGGCGTGCAGGAGCAGATCGCCCCCCTGTTCTCTGCCAAGTCAATAGATGGAGTCAGGGCCTATGAGCTGGCCAGGAAACAGTACCGGGAGGCTCAAAAGGAGAAAACGGAAGTGATGACTGATTTCGACCACACTGTGGCCGAAACACTTAACAGACAGATCATCAATATTTCAGGAATAGAGTTGCTGTCATTTTTCCCGAACGGTAAAGAATCCGAGGCGGATTGCCATGACAAGGATCTGCGGCCCAATCCAAGAATAAATGTCATCGACATTTCCGCAATGCACCTTCCTTTGGCGATGGTACGTGTCACTTGCAGCAAGGGCACCTACATAAGGGCTTTGGCACGTGACATCGGGGAGGCGCTCGGATCAGGCGCGCACCTTAACTCACTGAAACGCACCGGATCAGGAGGGTTCACTGTAGAAGACGCGCTTTCAGTGACGCAGGCCGCGGAAATTCTTCTATAGGAAAGCCGCTCTACTCACAGAAGTTCCATCGAACCGCCACCAAGGTTATGGATCTCATTGCGCGAAACCCCGATGACACCTTTCACCTTACCAAAATATTTGGCGGCGTCCTCCAATGTCTTCCCGTCAGGAATCTTGACAGTCAACGCATTGACAATGCTATAGTCATAGACAATATCCGCCTTGTATCTTGACACCGCCTTTCTGAGTGGTCCCTGCCCGATTTCCTCATCGTAATAAACGATCAATGTGTTATGTGAATATGCCAGCCCTGCCTGACGAGGCCTGACAGGAGGCAAATTCCTTATGGCCGGGATGTCAGGGGACTCATACGAATCAACCCGGGACAGCTGTTTCTCAGTCCTGCTGATGGTGCTACAGCCTGTGACCACCGCAAAAGCGGCGACCAAAGCGAATGACGAATCCGTGAACAGTCTTGTCATATCACAATAATAATCTACCGGCCATCTCTTACAAGATTGAAGCCAGACGAGGCCCATTCGGCCATAGAATCCCCATCGGCATAGACCAAATAGCCTTCCAGTTCATCATGGGAATCTATGAAGCGGATAGCCTCGTCCAACCCGATGACCATACAATATGTCGCATAGGCATCGGCCAAAGTGGCGTCCGGAGCGACAACTGTGGCGCTGAGCAATGCATGGTCAACAGGATACCCAGTGCGCGGATCTATGGTATGTGAATATTTCCGTCCATCCTTTATGTAGAATTTACGGTAGTTGCCGGACGTGACCACTCCGCAGCCGCTTCCGTCACCCTGCCACACTCCAAGCAAGCCCCTGCCGCCCAGTTCCATATTGCCATCCTCCGGCACATCAACTCCGATTGTCCAAGGCTTGCCTGAAGGATTGAGGCCTTCGCAATAAATCTCCCCGATGTTCACCAGCATGTCCTTGACTCCAATAGAATGAAGATATCCAGCAATCTTGTCACAGGTATAGCCTTGCGCTATCGCATTGAAATTCAACTCAGGACGGACAGCCGGATCCAAAGGACGCATATTCGCGTCAAGCTTATCCATTCCACAGATGGCCATGAGACTGTCAACCGTGGCGGCGGAAGGCAGAGAATCCCTTGTGAAACCGAACCCCCATACATCATAAAGCGGTCCTGAGGCCATATCCAGCGCACCGCTGGTCTCATCATAAAGCCTTTTCGAGATAGTGAATATCTCCTTGAACAACTCGCCAGGAATCACATTTTCACCCGCATTGTACCGGCTTAGCTGCGAGCCTTTATTGTACCCTGAAAGGGTGGTGTCGATCAACGTCAGGATCGAATCAACCGACCGCTTGACTTCCGCAATATTGACATCTACGTCAGATTTGAATCTCACCGAATATGTTCCTCCTTGCGCGTAACCGGTCAATTCGTGATAAGATTCCTTACGGGCGCATGAGACTGCCGCAAGAAGCATTATGGAGCCCGCAAGAGCGCCACGTAATATTCGTTCACACATTTTCATATCTGCAATTATAGGCATTTACATTCAAATATCGGCATCATTGGACTAGTTTTTGCTTAAGGACTACCGTTTTTGCGATTTTTATGCGATATTTGTATTTTCAACAGAAAAAGATGAATATAAAGAGCATTATCCTGATAGGAGCATCGGCGGCCATGGTCGCGCTGCCTTCCTGCAAGAAAGATAAAGAGGAGTCCTCGACGAAGGAGTATCTCGATGGAAGCCTGACTTTCACTATGCCTGCCTATGTAACAAAAGGCGAGGTCTTCACCCTGACCCCGAAAGGTGTCACCAATCCAGGAACCGGTTCGGCAGAGGATGTCGGGTTTTACTGGTCAGCCTCATGGAGTTCAAGCAAGGATACGACAAAGACAGAGGCCGACAAGAGCGGCGACGGTTCCTACAAATTCACCACGCCCTCAAAAGTCGGAACTTTCACCGTCAGCTGCGTGGCTTTCGCCACTGATTACTACACGACATCAAACTCTGCCTCTTTTTCTGTCGTAGACCCTGCGCTTGATTCCACAATAACAGGAGCATACACGAAACTCGATCCGGTTTTCACGGATGCAAGGGACGGAGCCAAGTACTACACGACCACAACCGGTGGAAAGACCTGGCTGAAAAACAATCTTTATTATTCCGAGGCTGGAGTCTCTTATGAGAAAAGCGAGGCCATGGACGCGATTTTCGGCCGTTTCTATACATGGAGCGAGGCCGTGAACGCATGTCCGGAAGGATGGCGTCTTCCTTCTGACGCAGAGTTCGTGGACATGGCAAATACTCTCGCGGCAAATGGTACAAAGTTCATAGAGAAAGAGACTTTCAGCGATGTGGCGGGAGGGATGATGGTTGACGCAAAATTCCTTGGATCAAGGATGTGGGAGTACTGGCCGCAGGTAAAGATCACCAACAAAGCGGGATTCTCGGCGCTGCCAGTCGGCTATGCCTTGGACCCGGGGAACTCGCCTAAATTCACAGGTCTCGACAGTTATGCCACATTCTGGACATCCGACTCCGAAAGTGAAGAGTCAGCCTACTGCCGCTACATCTATGTAGAACAAAATGATGTGCTTATCGGAGCCCGTGACAAGGAATCGTTCAGGGCGTCAGTCAGGTGCGTCAAAGACTAAGAAGCCACTCATTTTCAAAGCGGCCTTAACGCAAATCTGTAATGACATAAGAGGAATCGAGAGTCTTTTCGTTGAACCGGAAAGACTCTTTTGATTTTCCGGCGTCTTCGAATCTTATGTTCGTTATCGTGAAGTTTGACACGGAACCATCGTTCAGAGTGACTTCAGCGCCGATTAAATTCGTGGTTCCGCTCTTGAAAAAGAGTTCCAGCCTGGCGATATCCATCGATCCTTTACCTTTGCTCACCGGCGAGAGGACGGATGCGTCCACGACTTTCCCGCCGAATTTTGCACTTCCGAAAGAGATTTCCTTAAAGGCGTTGTCGATAGAGGCTATCATAAGGGCCGGGTTTGTCGCATAACTGTCGTACGAATCATCGACAGACTCGACAAGAGCCTCCTCCGAAATCCGGTCAACAGTCCAGCGAGTCTTGCCGTCGCACCAGATCTCCAGCCCGTTTCCGTCCACAATGAAAGAGTTTCCCTGCACCTTCACGCTCCCGTTCCCTGTCATCCTGGCCTTTTTTGTCGGCATGGTGAATGAATAATCAAACGAAACCAACGAGGCTGAGACCTTGCTGACAAAAGCGTCCAACGTCTTGCTCTTTGCGAGTGATGCCTGAGGCAGCGCAAAAAGCGCCACTGTGACGGCAATGAATATCTTTGTGATTGTTCTCATACTTTTACCTGCATCTGCACAAGTCATGCCTTGCGGCGGATTACTGATTCTTGTAGGCGGCAATGATCTGGTCCAGTTCATCCAGGCTGGAGACCAGAACCTGACGCGGCTTCGATCCCTCCTGAGGACCGACGATGCCGGCGGCCTGCAGCTGATCCATGACACGTCCGGCCTTTGCATAGCCCATACCAAGACGCCTCTGGAGATCAGAGGTCGAACCTCTCTGGCTCATTACCACCATTTTGGCGGCTTCCTCAAAGCGTTCGTCAAGCTTTGCCATATCAACCATTCCGCCAGAACCTTCCTCGGTGTCGTCATCGACCGGCGGAAGGTAATACGGAGTGTTGAAGCTCTTCTTGTAACCGTCCTGTGAACCGATATATTCAGTGAGCCTGTTGATCTCCTCGCTGTCGATGTAGGCGCACTGGACACGCTCCATCTCGACACCGGCATAATAGAGCATGTCTCCCTTTCCAATGAGCTTCTCCGCTCCCGGAGAGCCCAGAATTGTCGAAGAGTCTGTTCTGGACACAACCCTGAAAGCGATACGGATCGGGAAGTTCGTCTTGATGAGACCGGTGATGACATCCACAGACGGTCTCTGGGTGGCCAGCACGACATGCAGACCGGCGGCTCGTCCCTTCTGGGCAAGTCTGATGATGGATGTCGTGATGCTGCGTGCCACAGCCTTGGCGTCTCCGCTTCCGCCAACAGACATCGTCAGGTCGGCATATTCATCAATGATGGTGACTATGTACGGCAGGAAACGATGTCCATCGGTCGGCAACAGCTTCCTGTTGCGATACTTCTCGTTGTAGGTCTTTATGTTCGGAACCGAGGCCTTGCTCAGCAACTCGTAACGATTATCCATCTCTATGCAAAGGGAACGAAGGATCTTGTCGGCCTTGTCGGCCTTCTTCACGATCGCATTGTCCATCTCCTCCCTCTCGTCATTGCAAGGAAGGACAGCAAGATAATGCTTGAGCAGATGAGCGTAGGCGGAAAACTCGACCATCTTAGGGTCAATGAAGACCAATTTCAGTTCCGATGGATGCTTAGCGTACAGCAAAGATGTCACAATTGCGTTGAGTCCTACAGATTTGCCCTGCTTCGTCGCACCGGCCACCAGGAGATGCGGCGCATCGGCAAGATCAAAGACCTTGACTTTCTGCTGGATGGTGTAGCCTATGGCGACAGGCAGCTCTGCCTTGCTCGTGCGGAAAGCGTCATCGTTGAGAACGGCGCGCATAGGCACAATCGACGGGCTGTCGTTGGCCACCTCGATGCCGACGGAATCTGTAAGCGTGACGACACGGACACCTCTGGCATGAAGATGCATGCCAAGGTCTTCCTGAAGTTTCTTGATCTCGGAGATCTTCACGCCCGGGGCGGGATAGACTTTGTAAAGGGTTACCGTAGGACCGACAATGGCCTTGACATCGTTGATCTGGATACGATAGTTCTCCAAAGCGTTGCGGATCCTTGTGTTGTTCCGCGCCAGTTCCTCATCCGAAACCTCATTGCGGCTTGATGAATACGAGTCCAGCAGTTCCAAAGAAGGGAACTGATAGTCAGGCAGTTCATCCCTCACGTTGATACGCGGGAGATCATTTTTGATTTCGGTGGACAGTTTATCGCCTTTGACGACTTCCAAGGATTTCTCCGGTTCTTTTTCCGGCCCTGGAGTCTGCCGGATGAATGGCTCCGAAATATTCAAGGCTGAGGTCCCATTTTGCCTTGCGGCCTCCCTGCTTGGTGTGTTCTGCACCACAGCGGTTACGGTGGTTGCCGAGCCCTGACGCGCCAAAGTTTCTGCCACCGAGCTTGTCGAAGCCACTGGCTGCCCAGCTTCCCTGGTTTGTCGAAGAGGCTGTTCTTGCGTATCCTCCTCATCAGCCGCCGCCTTCTTCCTTCCCAATGACATCAGCCAGTCGGAAAACCTTTTGGAGGCCAGAACCAGCCATACTATCACCAGAAAAGCCAGCATGAACCCCGTAAGGATGTCCCCGAAAACAACCGAGGACCATTTCACAACCGACTCGCCGCACTCACCGCCAAGTCCGCCGCCGAAAGCGTTGCCAAGCCCGGACAGATCAGAGACAAACGCAAGGATAAAGGACGAGATCAGAGCCCCGGAGACTGTCAAGAGTGTCGTCTTCACCAAGGAATGATGCCACTTTTGCAGCGACAACCGCACAGAGACAGCGATGAGTATGACCACAAAAGCCAGACTGCCAAGCCCGAACCACCTGCGGACAAGCATGTCAGCCCACCTGTAGCCCATCTTCCCTGCAATGTTGCTCACCTCCACCGTAATGTCCCCGACCGCAGAGGACAGCGAGCTCTGGTCTGCCTTCCATGTGAAGAAATAGGAAAATGTCGCCAGGAGTGTGAACACCGCCAGCAACGCGACAAGAAGACCACTGATCTTAGTAAGTTTGGCCTTGTCCTCTTCATCCATATTCCTCCAGAACCTGAGCATTATTTTCTGTTCTTGCGATTGCCCTTTTTATTATTCCTGCGGTTCGGTCCCATATTCAGATTCAGACCAGGACGGGAAAAATTGGAGTCGAATGAAATCTTGGTGAGTTCCAAGTCAGCTGGAACCTGAATCCTGTAGCCAGAAAGTTTCTCGATGTCTGCGAATATGGTCTCGTCGGCCACGCTGTCCTTGTTCCAGATAAGATACTGCTGCCTCATGTAGATGGCCAAAGAGCGAAGCATTGAACGCTTGACATCTCCTTCCGGCTCACCGGCGATGAGATCAATGATGCTCTCGATATTACGTCCGTAATGACTGGCGCGAACAGGAGTCTTATTGATCGGGATGTTCATCGGAGGCACATCCATCGCCTCCGGATGCGGAGCCGGATACGGAGAGTCGATGTCCAGATCGTAACCGGCGATCATATAAAGATGATCCCATAATTTCTGCTCGTAGTTCTCCTGTGTGTGAACTTGAGGGTTAAGCAGCTCCATAACGCGCACAACAGCCTTGGCCTGTTCACTCCTCTTATCCCTGTCGGGAATAGCCTTGACCTGTTCGACCATATTCAGGACGATGCGGCCATATTCAGGCATCTGAAGTTTTTCTCTCTCAGTGTTGTAGTAGAGCTTTATAGAGTTGTCGTTAGCTTCCATAATAATCTTCATTTTGTGTTAAAAGGCAAATATACGAAAATTATTCCACCTCATCGGCAAGAACATACCAGATTGCCGTGGTAATCTCCGAATATCCCATACGGCGGTAAATGTCGGCGTAGCGTGCGACCTGGCGATGGTAACGACGGTTTTTCTCTCCGAATTTGTAGTCGATGACCGTCACTTTTCCGTCCTTGATCAAGACCCTGTCCGGACGGTAGGCCTCACCGTCGGTGTCAATCAAACCCGTCTCGTTCATGACTTCAGCACCGTCCGCGGGAAACCATTCAGGATGAGCGGCAGTCCTTTGCGTGAGGATATTCAGATAGTCCTCCTCCTGTCCCGCGTCAATCTCTCCGGCCTCAAAGGCGTGACGTACAGCACCAGGCAAATCAGACAAGGACACCACTTCGGAAAGTATCCCGTGAAGCACCGTGCCGTTGAGCCTGGCATCGTTTCTTGCCTCATCGCAGAAGAAATCAATGGAGTCGGCGCTGAACTTCAGGCGGCCTCGCTCCCGGACATCAGAGTCCTCATCTTCAGCCTTCGGATTCAACGGATAAGAAGGATAGCCTGGCGTCAGTTCCGAAATGGTGTCCTCCTTCCTTTCCAAAGAGCCGTAATTGAATATATCACCCTTAGAGAACACTGTCTTATCCTCCGTTTCTTCCCTTGCATATCCCAAGGCCTCTCCATAACCGTACAGATAAGCATAGAGGATCTGTGAGAAGTCTGAGAAGTCGCATGGGGGAACATCCACAGCAGCCGAGTCTGCCGAAGCGACAGGCACAATCGCGTCAGCGATCTTCTCCGGAGGATTGGAGGCGATGACAGTCAACCCCTTGACCGGTCTCGTCAAAGCCACATAGAACGTGTTGATGTTGTCCACAAGCTGGAATTGCATCTCTCTCTGGCTTCCCTCCCGGAACAAGGAATCCTCATTGGCCGGCTTCCTCAACGACACGTTATAGACTCCGTCGGCGATTCCCTCAAGCTCGGTACCCTCCACCGAAGGCCGGGTCCAATGCTTCTCGCTGCGGAAGAGTCCGATCTCCTCGGCGAACGGAAAGATCACATGCTGGAACTCTAGCCCTTTCGATTTATGGATTGTCATGACCCTTACCGACTCCGGATCGGAAGGCGAGCTGATCTTCGGATCCGCCTCCTGCCAGGCCTTCAAGAACCCGTCGATGGCGTTCCCGTTGACGGCGACATAGTCCTGCACGAAGTCCATCAACGCCTGGACATACTGCGTCTCTGACTCAAACAGTTCTGGGTCCCTGTCCTTCAGGATGCGCAGAAGCTGCTCGCAGAGGTCAGACAGGGACAGGCATGACAACTCGGCGACATTGATGTCCAACTCTCCGGCAAGGAAGGAGCCGATGGTGTCGTCCTCGTTACCGACCGATGACAGCAGCGACACGACCTGACGGGCCACCGCAGAGGATTTCAAATGGAGCGAATCATCGGAAATCACGCTGATTCCGTTGTCCATCAAGAACATGGCCACATCGGAGCCATGCCTGTTGCTTCTGACCAGCACAGTGATCTCACCGTACCTCGCCCCAGCCTCATGAACCTTGTTCACCGCATCCAGAATCTCCTGCATCTCGTCCTCCTTGTCGCAGAAGACGACATCGACACTCCCGTCGGAAGCGCTCTTGGACTTCACAAGCTGACCGGCGTCCGAATAGATGTCATGAATCTTGAAGTCCGATTCATTCCCGGACATCGAATCGAGAACCGAGGAAGCATATTCAAAGAAACCGTTGTTGAACTCGACTATATTCCTGAGGCTTCGGTAGTTGCTGTCCAAGGTATCCACTTCGCACCGGGAGAACTCGCCCTGCACCTCGCGCGCCATCATCCGCCAGTCGGAGCCTCGCCAGCGGTAGATGCTCTGCTTCACATCGCCGACAAGAAGGTTCTCCTTACCCTGCGCCACGCTGTTCTCGATCAACGGACGGAAATTGTCCCACTGGATCCGTGAAGTGTCCTGGAACTCGTCCAGCAGGAAATGCTCGAAGCGTACTCCCAGCTTCTCGTAGATGAACGGAGCGTCCGTGCCATCGATGATATTCCTCAAAATCACGTTGGAGTCGTCCAGGCTCAGCACATTCTTCTCCTTCATCAGTGCCCGGAACTCTCTGTCCAGGTCTCCGGCGATTCCCAATTCATTAAGAATCAAAGAGATTTTTGAAGCCGTGGTATAGATTTTATACTTTTCTGTGAATATCCCGCAGTACCTTTGAAGCAGCGGCATCAACCTTCCCTCGACCGGCGCGAACCTGTTCAGATCAGCCTTTCTGAACCATTTGCTGAAATCCTCACAGTTCCTGAATATGGTCGCGGACGGGTACGCCGGCTCATCCTTAAAATCCGACGCGGCGCAGACATAGAGCGAATTGAAGCACTTCCGTGAGAAATCCTCGTTAGCCAGGCCCTCCTCTCCGGCGGCGCTTACAAAAGCCTTGGCCGCCTCCCTCACCTCCTTCACGAACGAAGTCATCACCCCTGAGAGCGCCTTCTTCATCCTCGCCAGATTCTCTTTTGAATATTCCTTCTCCTCATCAATGCCATATTCCTCGACCGCGGCCCTGTGCTCGTCCGATTTCAGGGTCATCGCGACTGTCTTCAGGTTATTTTCCAGATTGTAGCGCTTACCTTTCTCCAAATCGTCCATCACGCTCTGTGTCAGCCACTGAAGAAGATCCTTGTTGTCATCAGAAAGGGAATCCAGCACCCTGTCAACACTCTCTGAGACAAGAGACTCACGATCCAGCTCCACTTGGTATGTGGCGAACTGCCCGATCTCCCGGGAGAAGGCTTTGAGGGTCTGCTGGAAGAAACGGTCGATTGTGCTGACGGCAAACGCGCCGTAGTCGTGCAGGATGTCACACAGCACGGTCTCCGCACGCCGGCGAAGTCCGTCCTCGGAGTCAAACTCCGGAACGAGATCCTCATAATAAGGAGAATCCTTCGGCGAAGTCGCCAGCAGATGCAGTTCCTTCAAGATTCGGCTTTTCATCTCGTCGGTAGCCTTGTTGGTGAATGTCACCGCAAGAATATGCCTGTACGAATATCTCTCCTCGTCCGTCAGCAGTAGTCTTATGTATGTTTTGGCCAGATTGAAGGTCTTACCTGATCCGGCCGACGCCTTCATTATCCTAATCATTCCCACCCGTTTATATTCATCATCATTGTCTTCCTCACCGTGATCATCTTCCGCAAATCATTCTGAAATCACAGATCGAACATGTTTTCTCCTCGGCCGTTCGCCTGAACGGAACATCGATGGAGGCGATCTCCGCGAGCAGATCGTGGAGCTTTTCCTCGGTAAGCCTCATAAACGCCTCACTGACAAGGACTTCCTTGACAGGCTCCGTAAACAGGTTCGCCGGCGGATAGATCACATTAACCATCCTTTGTCCCTTATATTCCACCGACTCCCGACAGAAGACATCGTAGAGGTAAAGCTGGAAAGCGATCTTCGGACGCCCCTCATTACTTGGTCCGAACAGAGCCTCGACTATTCCCTCGGCATTCTCGTCGGTGATGTTGACATCCTTGTCCTCCACTTTTCCTGTCTTGTAGTCCACAATCCTAATCTCCCCGGGTCTCAGACTGTCCATCCTGTCAACATATCCGACAAAATGGAATCCGTCGATATCATGGAGATATTTCTTCTCAAGTCCCAGAATCTCAAATCCGTCATAGCCGGACGACTTCAGGAGTTCCTGATCCCTTTTCAGAGTTTTCAGGACATATTCAACAATCACATCCTCCACAACCAGATCACGCCCGGTAACCTCCAGGGAGTGAAGCTGTTCAAGGATCAACTCCCGCACTATTCCCTTTATGGCGGAGCGTTTGCGCAGAAGTCCGGCAAGATATTCATCCGTCACCTTGGTTCCTCCTGCCATCTCTGGCGAATAAAGCCTTTGCATAGTGCCGTGGAAAACATCACCAAGCATTCCGGCATCCAGATCCTCAGAGACCTCGTTCTGCCTGCGGAGTTTCTTGACAGTGGCATAATAGAACTTGGCAGGGCAGTCGAGGTAATTTTTCAGTGCGGAGGCCGAGAGCATGGCCTGTCTTATGGTTTCGACATCCTTTTCCGTTTTGATTATCTCTTTTGGAGAGAAATCTCCAGAGGCATTCGCCTTGACAAAGCTCCGCTTGATCGGCACATTGAAATGATACTCAAGCTGTTTGATATAACGGCTCTCCTCACCGTTCTTCATGCCCTCGGTTCTGGAGTCATAGACCAACGTCACCTTCTCCGCCCTCTGGATCAGACGATAGAAATAGTACGCCCAGACCGCGTCTTGGAACTCGTAAGTCGGCAGCCCGAAGCCTTTGCGCAGTTCCGGAGGGATGAACGACGAACTGACGCTCCGCCTCGGGAACATTCCCTCGTTGCACGACAGGATCATAACCTGCCTGAAGTCCAAGGCTCTGGTTTCCAGCGGGCCCATGATCTGAAGACCTTTCAGGGGCTCTCCGTTGAACGGAATCGACACCGGGCCGAGAAGCTGGTCAAGAAGCCTTACATAAGTCATCGGGAGGACTTCGAGTCCGGACGTCTGCAATTGGCTGATGGCGTTGTAAGCGGCCTTGGCGAACTCAAGTTCGATCGCCATGGAGGAGTCAGACGCCAATTTCGGGGCAAGTCCTTTTATAAGAGCCTTCTGATAGTCGGCAAAAGCCGTGATCTGTTCCTTGGACGCCGCCTTGGGATCCGTCACCGCCGGCCGGAACAGCAGATCAAAGACCGGAATGCCGGAGAGGTCCTCCTGCGGAATGTAGTATTTCATCCCGTTCTTGATTTCCTTGATTCTGGCTCTCACGGCGTCATCTCCTTGCGTCACCTTTCTGAATATGCTTGAGGAGAACAACGACCAGACCTGGTTATGATAGAAGTACCATTTCCCGTCCTTCGGCCTCAGGTGCATCTGCATCGCCGAGACCAAAGTCATGAAGTCGAAGAACGCGCTGCTGCCCATCGGGTAACCCATCGTGACGTTGATGTCCTTGATTTCCTCCGGTATGGAGTTCAGCACAGGGATCAGCAAAGACTCATCCGGAAGTACGACAGCACACCTCTCGTCCTTGACCACGGACGGAATCAGTTTCGTCTGGCCTACGGATGACGGAACGCTTATCACCTCGATCTCAGGAGTTTTCAATCCTTCCGGATCCATCTCAAACGCCTGAGGGAAGTCATTCACGTTCCGGGACATGAAGAAAGAGGACTTGTTGAGAGGATTCTTCACCATCTCCCCAGAATAGTCCCAGCAGAACTCCGCGTTCCCGGCGTCCCGCATCCGCCTCATAACCTTTTTCTCGCACTCATTCAGAGCGTTGAGACCCACAAAGACATATTCATTCACCTCTCCGAACGCGGAGTTCAGCACATCCACCGCCGATTCCGAGTCAAGCCGGGCCGCAAGACCGCGGTAAACCATCCCCTCGTAGGCCAGCCCCTTGCCGGAAAGCCTTTCGCGGAAGTTATTGTAAAGCGGAAGAAGAATATTCCAGATCTGAAGGAAGCGCTCCTTCACATTCGGGTTGTCCGAGTCCAGGTTCACCGTCAGCCTTCCCTCGCTGCTGAAATGGCTGATGAAACTCTCGATCGCCTTCCTCTGATTCTCCGTGAGGTATGAATATGAATCCTGAATCTCCTTGAACTCCGAGACGTTGGCGAACAACCTCACCGGATCGACAAGGTATTTGTCCACATCATCGAAATCCCCCAGAATCACGTCACCCCAGAAGATGAACTCGTCCAAAGTCTCGTGTTTAGGATTAAGTTCCTTGTAGCACTCGTACAGATCCAGCAGCAGGTTCACCCTGTCAGCAGGCTTATCACCCGAAATCCGGAAAAAGAAATCATTGATCGTCAGCATCTTCGGAGCCACAATCGAAGTGCCGCCCTCTTTTACGGCCTCACCGAGGTACTTTGTGAAGAAGACCTGGCTGCGCCTGTTAGGAAATATGAAGCACAGGCCTGAAATCCCGCCCCGCGCCATATAGTGATCCGCCACTTGCTTAAGGAATGGTGTCATTTCGGTAAGTTTTAACGAATATAGCAAATAAATTTCTTGCTGCAAAGATAACCGGAGTTTGTGCCATAACTCGGCACAAGGCACAATTTTCTAAAATAATTTTAAAATAACTCTAATTTTGAATAATTCTATTTTGTAAATTCAAATATTGGCATTAACTTTGCGACATCAAATGATGCTTTATCGTTTTATTTTTGTTTGACTTAAATAGATTTTGTTATGAAAAAGAAGTTCAGATGTCTGGTTTGCGGTTATGTTTACGAAGGCGAGAACCCTCCAGCAGAGTGCCCACAGTGCCACGCTCCTGCGAGCAAGTTCGTTGAAATCAAGGATGACGGCGGCAAGCCGCAGTGGGCATGCGAGCACCACATCGGTGACGGACAGGTAGAGGACAAGGAAGTTGTCCAGGGTCTGAGGGATCATTTCAACGGAGAATGCAGTGAAGTAGGAATGTACCTTGCAATGAGCCGTCAAGCCGAGCGTGAGGGCTACCCAGAGATTGCCGAGGCCTTCAAGAGGTACGCTTTCGAAGAGGCTGAGCACGCTGCCAAGTTCGCGGAGCTTCTAGGAGATGTTGTATGGGACACCAAGACCAACCTTGAGAAACGTTACCAGGCAGAGGCCGGTGCCTGCGAAGGCAAGCTAGCCATCGCCACAAGAGCCAAACAGCTCGGCTACGACGCCATCCACGACACCGTCCACGAGATGGCCAAGGACGAGGCCCGTCACGGAGCCGGTTTCTACGGCCTCCTCACCCGCTACTTCGGCAAGTAACGGCGGAGATTAATCCTCTGACATTCAGAATAATAGACGATTGTCTTCAGTGGTCTCCAACCGAAGACAATCGTCTATTTTATTACTTATCAAGCAATTGCACATCACGGTTAAACATATTCCGCTTGTCGATATGGAAGAGTGACACCTATTCCAAATTTAGTGGAAATTGAACCTAAGCTTAAACATCAGCGAGACCGGCCGTATGGCATCGGTGTTCTGAAGTTCCGTGGACCCTGTCATGAATCTTTTGGCATAAATATTATGATTCAGCAAATTACGTCCCTCCAAAATAAGCTCGAATTTGCTTAGTTTCAGATTCAATGTCGCGTCCATAAAAAATGCCACGTTATTCCCATAAACGTCACTCTTATTGAAGTAATGTTCTCCAAAAACCGAGAGACCCAACCGCTTTTTGGAGAATCTTGCTGTGAGCTTCTGATTAAAGGTGGTCATTTGAGGCAGTTTTTGATCCGGATCACTTAAGCTGCCACCGACTAAAGAAGCTGACATATTATAAGAGAGATTGATGTACCGTGAGATTCTTGAAGAAACTTTCAGTCCCCAAGGAATCTCTTTCGTCCTTGTTTGGAAAATCTTTCCATTACGGTAATTGTCTGATAATATCTTATGGTACCCAAACGGAATACCGATTGTCGTGCTGATGGCGGAGAAACGCTTTTCCACGCGCCCATCCACTCTATAGCCCAAATTATGGTTATCTGCATTCTTATAATCCAACCTACTGACAACTCCTTCATAAATGATTCCGGAGATGACATCAGACTTGTTTCTCCACAGAGAGAACTCCAAGGAGCCGAATAAAGACGACAACGCATCAGCATAGCGTAACTGCGTGCCAAAAGAGGTATAGTGACTATCCACTATTCTTGTCATTTGTCCTGAAATAGTCCTGAAACTTGTCATTATCAATCCATTGCCAAACCATAGTGAACTAGGCGACAATATTCTCTGTCTTGTGAATGAAGTGATCAACATGAAGGATGGGGAGAAACGATAGTTCACTCTAAGAAATGGATTCAAGGACGTGGCTGATTTCTTTTGAAAAGTGTCTGAAATATGGTCGTCTATACCAAGATGGACACTTTCAAGCAAACCTCCGGCAGACACTTCGATTTTTCCCGTACTATAGGTTAAACTGGCATTGAAATATGGACGGAAATAATTATAGGACACGTCATTAATCAATGAATCCGGGATCTGTCCCATCAAGTTATAATCCAACGAAGTGACCTGACCACGACACTGACAGTCAACTCCGGCAAGACCTGTCACCCGGATATCCCGATTCAAAAATCTGGAAACCGATAAATGATTTTTTGTATTCAACGACACGGTGTTGAATTGCTGGACAGCTTGTTCACCATGTATAAACGCCAAATTAAACATCGGAGGATGAACCTCATAAGCAAGATCATACCCTGAGATTTGTGTCTCTGACTGAAAAGAGAAATTCCATCCGCTATTCACCGTCCTGACTATATTCATGATATTCTTAAGTCGATAATCAGGTCTAACCTTGAGGTTATGGCCCATCGTGTCAGACACGACACCGGCCCCTTTCTCACGCCCGACTCCAAGAATCATTCTCTCCCTGAAATACGCCTTTTCCCCATTGTGGGTGTAATTGGCGTTAATCTCTATTCTTTCTTTCCTGTCATGGGCCAAATTCCTTTCCTTCAATGACCAAACGGAGGAACCGGGAAGATATTCAATTATTTCAGTCGCGTGGGAATATTTCTGATAATCATTATAGTAGGTCACATTCGCGTTGAGAGTGCTCTCCCCTATGCTGTCTATCTTGACCAGATTGTTGACGGACAGCGCGAATGTGCGGTTGTCCATATAACGCTCATTGTCAAGATCAGGAACCGGTGGGACGATGGATATCATCGCAGAAGACTCTTGATGTTGTTCGTACTGATCCGATAGCTCGGTCAGAACATCTTCTCCGGAATTATTGGATTTAAATGTGCTAAGCGACTGATATTTCCCTGAAAAATACATCATTGCGGCCTGAGTGTTCCACATAGCTGGAGAATAACCAAGACCTGCTTGAACCGCGGCTATGACGCTGCCTTTTCCAGAATCCTTCAACCTAAGATTGACGGCCGCCGAGTTCGAACTGATTATGTCCCTGAGGGATTTGACCGGCTGATGGTTCTCCAAAATCTCAACTTTGGAGACATCCCTTGCCCTAACGTTGTTCGTGACGACTCCATAACGCCCTTCCATTAAATCCAATCCTTCGATGTAGAATTTGTTGATCGGCTTGTTATTGTAGAAAATCTTCCCTGATTCACTAACCGCGACTCCAGGTAGTTTCTTCAACACATCTCCAATGGATCTGTCGGTAGAGTCAAGATAATTACCAACATAGTAGGTCAAAGTGTCACCAGTCCTTTTTATCGGTTCTGACCTCACGATGGATTCCTTTATTGATAGTTTGTC
>CAKVBK010000035.1 GCA_934725285.1 uncultured Bacteroidales bacterium
TCAAACCGGTACAGACCATCGGCATAGGTGGCGAACCACAGGTCTCCATCGCTTGTCTCAAGTACTTGATAGACAAATACTCCATCGAGTTCCGGGATGATTTCGAAAGAGTCGGTGTCTTCTTTGTGGAAAACCGCGCCCACGGTTGTCCCGATGATAAGGTTGTCCGCGGATGTCCGGATGATAGAGAATGCGTTGTCCGCCGGATAATTCCTGTCGCCCTTCGCATAATGTATGGTTTTCCCGGTTTTCAGGTCGATTCTGTTGAGTCCACCGGAGAAAGTTCCGACCCAAAGCCTGTTTCCGTCGGCAAGCAGCCCGTGGACATTCTTTTGTATCACCGGATCTGACCAAGGACTCACCTGTCCGGTGACGGGATCCATCCTGAACAACCCCTTGTCCTCGGTGCCGATCCAGATGGTTCCGCTTTCGTCCTGACAGAATTCCCTCACCCTGCGCCCGAGGAAAGAGACTTCTCCGTGCGGGTAGTATTTCTCAAACAGGGTGTAAGGAAACGGCAGGTAATTGATTCCTCCGAAATAAGAGCCGATCCACATCCCTTGCTCCCGGTCCTTGAACAATGAATATATCGCATTGTCTGCCAATGAATATGGCTCGTCCTGGTCTGGCGTGACTATGTGCCGTCGGACGCTCCCGTCCTGAGTGCCTATGATGTAGAGTCCGGATTCGCTTCCCGCCCACAGCTCGTCATTGTCGCGGAAGGCGAGGGACCTGACATAACCGGAAAGAATCTTCTTCGCCTTTCCGGTCGTGAGATTGATCTCCCAAAGTCCCGATGTGGTTCCTGCGTAAATGCGGTTGTGACCTCCTGCGAGGATGTCATTGACCGTCTCGCCGGAAAACACTTCGGCCCCGTCGCTGCCTTTGAACGGCGAAGGATTTTCGGAGAACCCGGCGTCTATGGAATACAGATTGTCCAGATACTGCCCGTACCAGAACCGATTGCCGATTCCGGAGAATGTGGATATGCTGAGCGGAGGCTCAAACATGAGCCTCAATGTGTTGTCTTTCAGGGAGTAGGCGAAGAGCCCTTGCTTTTCGACGGAAATCCAGAGTTCCTTCCTTTCCTGGATCCATTCCATCCCCGACACGTGGCAAGAGATCGAGATTCCTTGACCGGTTGTGTCGGACAGGGAGGATATGCAGTCCATCATTGGGTCATATTTATAGACACCTCTGTCCGTCCCGATCCAGATTGTCCCGTCGCAGTCCTCCGCCAGATTCGTGATGAAATTGCACCGCAAAGCGGAGTTGTCCTTGTTGAATATTCGGAATGATCGGCCATCATAGCGGTTGAGACCGTCTTTCGTACCGAACCACATGTATCCGGTCCTGTCCTGAAGGATTCCGAAGACTGTGTTCTGAGAAAGGCCGTCCGAAACATTCACTGTCCTGAAAAAATAGCTCTGCGCATCTGTCCGGACTTCTCCCTCATCGGCAAAAGCCGTGGTTGATCCGAGGAAAGACACTACCAGAGACAGCGCCAGAAGCAATATATTGTTGTTTTTGCACATAGGAAAGGCAAATGGTTTACGTGTTATCCGGTTGTAAATATACGCCTTTCCTGTCATACGTCAAAGCGTGAGAATGACTGGCACTAAAAACGCCGGCCCGAAGGAAGATATTGTCACCTTCCTCGGGCCGGTCGAGTCAATCGGAACCATCAAGTGTCCCGATGATGTCAGGCAGGATCGTTCTGGTAGCCTTCCCTAAGGCAAGTCTTGTGGACACGTATCGGTTCCTTTCCAAGGTTCTCGATGACGTACCTGCCCATGTCGGCAGGAACGCACACGATTTCCATAAAGTCCATATCGAAGTGGCGTTCAGGGTGTTCCACGCTGCGCACGCGCACTCTCTCTCCGTCAACGAGCGTCAGGACGTGGAATTTCTCTCCCTTTGTGTCCTGTTCGCACGTGTTCTCGAATTCGAGACGGCGGAGTGAAAAGTACACCTGAGGATTCTCTCCGAGAATATATTCCTTCCAACCGTCACCGCTTGCTTCCAGACGCGGCTTCTGTACGATGTATTCCGGGCTTTGAGGATCGTGGATCACCGATGTCCTGCGGTCCTGGCGCACGTTCAACTCACCGAGGTGGGTGTGGATAGGGCGTTGTTTGCCGTCGAAGTCAAGACGGAGGTAGTCGTACATCTTGTAGGTGTAGCTGCCGATGGTGAGGGAGCCGATCTCAAGGATGACCTGGTTGCGTCCGCTGGAGTGGATTGTTCCGGCGGGAAGCATCACTTGAAGGCCAGGGACAGATTCCTCGTAGCTGACGTACTTCATGTAGTCACATGGCTTGTGCTCAGTGTCGGCTGCCTCGATTTCTTTGAAGAACTGTGGAATGTCGGCATCGTCGCGGAATCCGATGAAGGTCTTCGCCTCATGTCCGGTCACGACCACATAGTAGCTCTCGTCCTGACGTCCGAACTCATTGTAGTTCTCGATGTTGAACTTGCCTCCAGAGTGGCACTGGATGGACATGTTGCCGGTTGAGTGGTAGCTGTCGTCCCAGTTGAAGCGGATAGGGAAATAGCCTTGGTATTTCTTCACGCAATCCTCTCCCATAAGGTTCACACCTTCTTTGTGAACGAAAGAACAATAGTTGATGTCGAGGAGCTCTTCTCCCGCCTTGACAAGCACACTGACTTCCATCGGGATGAAGTCGAACACCCAGGCGGCGTTCCTCATCTCCTTAGGCAGGTTGCGTAGTTTCTTCATGTACGTTCCTCCCCACACTCCTTCGAGGTAGCACGGCTTGGCTCGGAACGGGTACTTCACGAGCTGTGCGCAGATGTCGGCGAACGCTGAGAACGGCATCATCTGGAGCCGTCCGGGGTCGCTGTCGAGGAAATACCAGTCCGGCACGTTGTTGTCCCACAACTCCTTGCGGTTATGCACGGCATTCTCGAAATCGCAATAGTAGCACCTGCGGATGACACGGTTTATCGCATCTGGACGCTCCTTGCCAAGGTTCGCGTATTCTCCCCTCCTTATCCTGAGCATGGATGTCTTAGGTGTCAGGTCGAAGAAGCACTTGACATCGTAGAGGTCACGCAGTTCCGGGATGAGGCAACCGTAACCGTAGACAATCACGACCTTGCCTGGGCATTTCGCGGCCGGCACAGCCTGTCGGAACGAGGTCACCCTTCCTTCGTCGAGCAGCCCTTTGTAGCCGCCCTTGTAGATTCTTCCGTAGAGCAGAGTCGGGTCGATCTTTGTGTCCCAGACAAGCAGCGGGTCGATCATCGCGTCTATTTCCTTCCCGTCCTTGAGTGTGGACCTGTTGGCGTCTATGGTTTCCCATTCGAGTCCGAGTATGGTGATTTCCCTTGCGAGAAGGTTTATGAAGACAGTCCAATTCGCCGTTGTGTAACCATCGATGGCCACAATGACTCCTTCTCTCTTTGCCTGCTCCGCAATCGTGGCGACGAACTTCTTGGCTGCCGCCGGTGCTCCTGAGCAGATGGCTTGAATTGTCTTTTCTGAAAGTTCCGGACGATTGACCGGTTTCGGGTCATCATACGGGAACGGATTGTACATAAAACTCATGGTATTCTGATATTTTAATGATTTACAAATTATTTGATGTTATAAAATTCAAAGCCCATAATCTCAGCGAAATCCTCGAGCTCGGCGCGTATGTCACCGTCTACGATGGCATAGTGCTGCGTAGCTCCGATCCGGAGGATACGTTCGAAAAGCTCCTTCACCGGAACCACCGGACGGAATATGCTATGGCTGTAAGTCGCAAGCAGATGCTCTCCCGGAAGGCTCTCTGCCTGGAAGGTTATGAGCTTGTACTTCCCGTCTTCCTCATAGAGCCCGGCCACAGTCTTCATTCCAGGGCTGAAACGGTTCCATGCAAACGGGGCTCCGGCATATTTCCAACTTGTCTTGGCGAATCTGACGTCACGGGCGATGACGACATTGTTCTGCCACTGAGGGTCGTTGTGGTCGTTAGGGCCGGCATGCCCTCCGGCGAAGGTTCCGAAGTCGTCCTCGATGTGGAAAGGCTCGATGAAGTTCACGTTCTTTCCGCTGATAAGCTTCATGATGTAGGTGATGAGCCCGGCGGCGATGTCGGCCTCTGGAACGAGAACACTGAGATTCTCGTTGAACCACTGCGGATAGAATCCTGCCCGGCATCCGGCGATGCGGAACGTCGCCTGGTCGATGTCGTTGTAGACATAGCAGTCGATGTCGTTCTTCTCGGCGAGTTTCTTTATTCCCAGAGTGGCCTTAACGCATCCTATGAACTTGTCATATTCCACATCTTCCATCATCCGGTATTTCGATGTCAGCTCATCGGCATATTCCTTCACCTCTTCATCGCTGAGGTTCGCTATTTCGGTCCCGTAGTCGCTGTACGGGAGGTAGTGGATCTCCGGCCCTATCTTGGTGAAGAGGTCGTAGTTGTCGATGTATGTGCTCCACATCGCCTCGTTCATATTCGCCATAAGGCCGACATTGGAGTGGCGGAGAATGGCGCGTGTCTTCGCGGCCTTCGAGAACGTCCTGACCTTTTCTGTTATCTGCCCGCGTGTTCCCATCACTGTCTTGACATTCTTCCTTGGAACACGGCGCACGCTTCCGGAGCCTTCAAGTGAGCCCACAAGGGTGCCGGCGCAAAGGTAGTCGATGAAGTCATCCTCGTCGAGAGTGGTCTCGAACGTCATTTTAGGTTTCGCCACATTGCAGAATATCATCGGAATGTCAGGGCAGTCGCGGAGGAATCTGATCCATGCGAAGTCCTCACTCCATGAGAGGAACTCTGCATAGATGAAATCGACCTTCTCATCGTAGAAAAGATCCATCGCTTTCTGGGCGTCTTCTCTTTCATAGACGATGCCAGGATCGACAATGTCCAGAAAATCCATCGAGGCTTTTATGTCTCTTACCGCAATCTCCTTGCGCTCACCGTATGTTCCACGTTTTGGCCCGCTCAGATTCTTGAAGCGCGGCGACGCGATGAGCAGAAGCCCTGCTTTGGCCTTACGGTCTTTTTTACATTTTTCCATATATGCTATCTTATTTTATTGTAATCCTTGTTGTAACACATTTTGGCGATGATCAGAGTGACCACTCCGGCCACAAGCCAGATCACGGCCAGAATAGGAAAAGTCGCCGAGAGGCTTCCAAGGCTCTGTTTTAGAGCGCCGAGAACCACCGGTGCAAGCGCGCCGACAGCGAAGCCCGTCATTATCATCGCGCTTGAGCAAGAGGCATGAAGTCTTTCCGGAGTGACATCATAGAGGATGGCGTAGGTGTTTCCGTCAAAAAACGCGCGGAAGAAACCCCATCCGGCGAACATAATGTACACGATCCAAAGAGATGACTTGCCTCCCATGAAGAAGAGGAAAACGGCGCCTCCTATGAGCCCTATGCCCTGAAGAGCCATTCTGAGAGAAGGGTTGCGCGCAGCGAGTCTGTCCGAGATGGAACCGGCAAGCAGCACTCCGATGAACGCCGCCACGTAGGTGTAGAACATTGAGTTGAATCCTGCCGCCGCCTGACTTTGCCCGAACTCCTCCTGAAGGTAGGCCGGAACCCATGTCATATAACCGGTGATCACGAATATGAAACAACTGAATCCGATAGTGAGCATCAATGCAGTCGGGGTGGTGAATACCGTCTTGAATCCATCGAAGAAGCCAGGTTTCGCCACAGGTCCGGCGGCCAATGCGTCAGCGGCCACAGGTTCTTCCTTGTCCCTTAGCCTGAAAATCATAATCGCTCCCCAGACAACTCCTGCGGCACCGAAAATGATGAATGAATATTTCCACCCGAGAGAGTCGGCTATGACTCCGGCCAGCCAGCCGGCGAGTATGACTCCGACATAATATGCGGTCTGGTGAATGGACATCGCCCTTGCCCTGGTGTCGGTGTGATACTGCCCGAGAAGAGAGTAGTTGGCCGGACCGAACAAAGCCTCGCCGCCGCCCGTCGCTACTGAACGGAGCATCACCAACCAGAAGAAGCTTGTCGCAAGTCCGGTGAACATTGTCGCGACGCTCCAGAAAATGATGCTGGCGGTAGTCACCCACTTCCGGCTGAAACGGTCGCCTGCCCAACCTCCTACAGGCACCATGGCGGCGTAGAAAAGATTGAATATTGTTGCGATGAGCCCGACCGATGTGTCTGTGAGGTTCAACGCGTCACGTATTGCGGGCAGCACGGTGTTGAACACCTGTCTGTCACCTTGATTAAGGAGGTAGGCCATCCATAGGATGAGCAGCACTTCCCATTTATACCATTTACTGTCTTTCTTCATTTTTACAGACAACATTAAAATCAAACTGTCCGAGAGCGACCTTTTTTTCAGGATCCCGTCCCCACCCCGGGAAGGCCAGAACGATGGCCCTGATCGCCGCGACTCATAATCTCGACACGTAACCAAAAGATGGAAAAGATGTTGCGTGAGGCCTTTACGAACATTCCGTGGATCTCGCCTGGCACGTGTGTCTTTAATTTCATCATTGGTTTAATGTGGTGTGGTGTGCAAAAGTAGTAATAATTTTCAAAATAACACTCCTTTATTCGCTTGCTTGTGTTTGATAATTGTGGAAGAATCGCTAAGTAACAAACTAAAGCCAAGTTGGAACTTCAAAAGAAGAATTGTGAGTGCAACTTGTTCATTTTCTGTTTTGCGGATATGGTAAAAAACTGTAACTTTACGGCAGAAACAGTTTTGGTTTATGGAAAAATGCATCATTGCGGCGATTGCTGACAACCGGGCGATCGGAAAGGACAACGATCTGCTCTGGCACATAGCGGAAGACATGAAATATTTCAGGCGCACTACCACAGGGAACCCTGTGGTGATGGGTTTCAGGACGTTTCTGTCGATCGGCAGGCCGCTTCCCAAACGTGAGAACATCGTCATCTCAACACGGCGATGGGTTGATGTTCCGGAGGGAGTGACAGTGGCCGGCAGCCTTGAGGAGGCATATTCATTGGCGGAAAACCCGATAAGAGAAAAGGTCTTGGAATGCACTCGGCAAGCAGGGAAGACCTCGGCCGAAGAAAAGAGAATTTTCATCATGGGTGGTGGAGAGACCTACCGCAAGGCGCTCCCGACGGCGGACAAGCTTTACATAACGCACGTCCACACAGAGATAGAGGAAGCTGACACATTCTTCCCGATGATTGATCCCGCGATTTGGGAAGTTGAATCCTCCACTCCGGCGGCCGCTGATCCCGAAACAGGTTATACTTACGAATTTAAAGTTTATAAAAGACGCTTTCAGGCCATTGATCCTGTCTAAGCTTCCGCATATGAAAACAACCCGGCGTTCCCCGCAAGCCGAACCCTAAAATATCGAACTTAACGAATATGTCAGACAGAGAGAACTTCGGCAGTCGTGCTGCCGTGATAATGGCTTTCGCCGGATCCGCCATCGGACTCGGCAACATCTGGAGGTTTCCTTACATGGTCGGTGAATATGGAGGCGCAGCCTTCATACTCATATACATAGTGTGCTCCTTCGTCCTTTCCCTTCCGATACTGTTTTCCGAATCGGTAATCGGCCGGAAAACCCATCTCAGCACATTCGGCGCGATGAACGCCCTCGCGCCGCGTTCCAAATGGAAATGGCTGGGCCTCCTTACGGTAATCACCCCTCTGATAATACTTTCCTACTACAGCGTTGTGGGCGGATGGGCCATTGAATATCTCGTCAAATCCGCCACTTTCTGCTTCACTCCGGACAAGGCCGAGGCCGTCACCGGAATGTTCGGCGAGTTTGCCTCGTCTGTCTGGGGACCGGTTATCTGCTTGTTTATCTTCTTGTTTCTGACCGCGTTGATTGTCTTTCTTGGAGTAAAGAAAGGAATCGAGAAGTTCAGCAACATATCAATTCCGATCTTGTTTGTGCTGATTGTGGCGATCGCCATCTATTCGGTCACTCTTCCCGGTGCTGGCGACGGCGTCAGATACCTTGTGAGACCGGATTTCTCCAAACTGACTCCCGGCGCCTTCTCGGCGGCATTGGGACAGAGTTTCTTCTCACTGTCGCTCGGCGTGGGAACCATGCTGACATATTCATCGTATGTAAGCAAGAATGAGAATCTGATTGCTTCTGGAGTCGGCACAGCCGTTTCCGACCTGCTGTTCGCCATGCTGGCCGGCTTTGCCATCATGCCGGCTGTGTTCGCCGCCGGGATCGCTCCGTCCGCCGGGCCTGGACTCGTGTTTGAAACCCTTCCTTACATATTCGCTAAGATGGGTGCTGGCGGGCAGATAGTAAGTTGCCTCGTGGCGATTCTGTTCTTCCTTACCATCCTTGTGGCCGCACTGACTTCCTCTATCTCCATCCTTGAGGTAGGTGTGGCCTATCTGGTTGAGGAAAAGGGCGTTTCGAGACACAAAGCATCAACTGTGCTGTTCTTCGCCACCTTTGTCATAGGTGTGCTCTGCTCTCTTTCGTTCGGCCCGCTGGCTGATGTAAAGATTTTTGGGGAGAGCATTTTCAATTGCTGTGACAAGTTGTGCTCCAACTATCTTATGACTGTCGGGGCGTTGCTGTTCTCTGTGTTCGTCGGCTGGAGGATGGACAAAACCTCTGTCCGTGACGAGCTCACGAACAGAGGCACGATCAAGGTCAACAATAAATTGTTTCCTGTTATCTATTTTTTAATCAAGTACATCGCCCCAGTCACCATCGCTGTGATTTTTGTGACCGGCTTGATTGGATAGTGGCTGTCAAAAAGATCTTTACGATTCCACCGCTTGCGCGAGGCGGCCTGCGAGGTCGATGAATGCCTGTCCGTCCGGACGGGTGGACAGGGCGGCCGGCTCACCGGCGTCTCCGCCTTCACGGATGCTTTGGACGATCGGAATCTGCCCGAGGAGCGGAATGCCGTACTTGTCAGCCATCTCTTTGCCGCCGTTCTTTCCGAATATGTAGTACTTGTTCTGGGGAAGTTCCTCAGGAGTGAACCACGCCATGTTCTCCACAAGGCCGAAGATCTTGCGGTCAATGTTCTTGTTGCGGAACATATTCACGCCTTTTTCCACGTCCGAAAGGGCTACCGGCTGAGGTGTCGTGACGATCAGCGCGCCCTCCATCGGGATGTCGTTCACGAGGGAGATGTGGATGTCACCGGTTCCAGGAGGCATGTCTATCAGAAGGAAGTCCAACACGCCCCAGCGGACTTGCAGAATCATCTGCTTGAGGGCGTTGCATGCCATCGGTCCTCTCCAGATAAGGGCCTGGCCCGGCTCGGCGAAATAGCCGATGGACATCCATTTCACTCCGTATTTCTCAATCGGGTAGATCACTTCCTTTCCCTCCGCGATTTCTTCAGCTTCCGGGACAGCGCCTTCCGTGCCGGTCATCAGCGGAACGGAAGGTCCGTAGACATCAGCATCGGCGAGTCCGACCTTGTAGCCGAGACGGGCGAGGGCCACGGCCAGATTGACGGCAACCGTTGACTTTCCGACTCCTCCCTTGCCGGAGGCGATGCCTATGATGTGTCGTACGTTGTTGATCTCCTCAAGGCCGAGATCAAGGCCGGCTTTCTTCTTCGGTGCCTCTTCCTTCACCACCGTCTTGACCTCAACCTCTGTGCCTTGCGGGGCGTTGCGGATGATCGTGGCGCGGGTGCTCCCGACAAGATATTCAGTGAGAGGGTCGCGCCTTTTAGGGAAGGCGAGAGTGACGGTCACTTTCCCGCCGTCGATGGAGATGGCCTCGACCATTCCCAGTTCAACTATGCTTTTGCTGCCTTTGGCGGGGTGGACCACCTCGGTGAGCATGTTTAATATATCCTGTTCTGTCATATTCGTTATCTTACGATGTTCATTTCCTTGGTGAGGTAGCCGGCGCCGCCGAACTTGTCCACGAGGAAGAGGACGTAGCGGATGTCCACGCAGATGCACCTCTGGAGATCAGGCTCGAACATCACGTCACTGGACATCGACTCCCAGTTGCCGTCGAAGGCCAGACCTATCAGTTCACCGTTGGCGTTGAGGACAGGACTGCCGGAGTTGCCGCCGGTGATGTCGTTGGTCGTGAGGAAGCAGCAAGGGAGATTGCCGTCAGCCATGGCGTACCGGCCGTAGTCCCTCTTGACATAGAGCTGCTTGAGCTTTTCCGGAACGTTGAACTCGTAGTTGTCAGGATCCTCTTTCTCCATCACACCGTAGATTGTTGAGTAGTACCTGTAGTTTACGGCGTCTTTCGGTGAATATGACTTCACGGTTCCGTAGGTGAGTCTCATCGTGAAGTTGGCGTCCGGGTACATGGCCTTGCCTTTCTGCCATTCCATCAGGCCGGCTGTGTAGGCCTTGGATGCGGCCTTGATCTTGGCCTTGGCCTCCTGGTTCTGCTCTCCGCGCAACTTGGCGAACACATTCACGAGCGCTGTCGCGAACTTGTTGGCCGGATCATTGAGAGTGGCTTTCTTGCCATCTTTTTCAATGGCTTCCTTAGCCTTGTCATAAGACGTGAATATCGTCGTCCTGAACAGTTCGTCCACGTATTTGTCGATGTCCATTGTGGCGAAATCCTCTCCGAAATCCGGATAGTTTTCAGGTCTTGCCTTCTCCCTGTACAATTTAAGCAGAGCCGCCGTCACTTCCTTGTCAAGCGGCGCGTAATAGTCTTCGAACACGGCTTTAAGGGCCTCGAAACCAGCCGCTTCCGCAGTCAGGCTGTCCGATCCTGATTTCAGGCTTCTGTTCCTGCCGCCCAAGTAAGCGCTTGAGAGATTGACCAATTCAGTTCTGAAGATGGTCTCGCTCAGAAGTTTTACATCGAAATCCACCTGCTCATTGGTCTTGATTCCGGCGGCGATGTCAGCGATCGCCGTCCCGTAAAGTTCGGAGCGTTTCTTGCTTTTGTCAACCCATTTCTGGAAACGAGCCTCCTTGTCGTGCTCCTTCCCGATGATATTCAAGTCTTTGAAAGCTTTCTTTTCTCCGATCCACTTCTTCCAGCCGTTCGCTGAGCTTGCATATTTGTTGGCATATTTCAGCCTGATGGAAGGATCCTTCTCCATCCACTTCCACATAATGTCCTGACGGAGGGTCCTTGCCTCGATGGCGATGTCGTTCAGGGCAAGCATGTGATTAAGTTGCGCCTCTGTCTGGTACCTCTGGGTGCGTCCAGGATAGCCCATGATCATCGTGTAGTCGCCCTCATTGATTCCTTTAAGGGAGATCTTCAGCGACTGCTTCGGCACGTAAGGGACATTGTCCTCTGAATATTCGGCCGGCTCGTTGTCCTTGCCTGCATAGACCCTGAACATCGAGAAGTCACCTGTGTGGCGCGGCCACATCCAGTTGTCAGTCTCACCTCCGAACTTTCCGATGGATGCCGGCGGGGCGCCCACGAAACGGATGTCTTTGAATATTTTATAGACGATGACGTAGTGTACGTTGTTATTATAGAAAGAGGTGACCTCGGCCTCGCAGTTTGGATTCTGCTCCTCGGCGGCCTTGACCAACGCCTCCTTTATGGCGTTCCTTTCCTCGTCTGATGTCGCGCCTTCTATCGCTTCCGTGACATCGCTCATATTCACAAGGAATGTGACGGTGAGTCCCGGAGCGGGAATCTCCTCGCTGCTGTTCATCGCCCAGAATCCGTCCTCAAGGTAGTTGTGCTCGTCGGATGAGAGCTGCTGGATGCTGCTGTAGCCGCAATGGTGGTTGGTCACTAAAAGTCCTTTGTCGGAGATCATCTCGCCGGTGCATCCGCCGCCGAAGATGACGATAGCATCTTTGAGCGAAGAATGGTTCACACTGTAGATCTGGTCAGGCGTGAGCCTGCATCCAAGGTCCTTCATCGCGTCCGCGTTGAGCTTCTGGAGGAGCGGAAGCATCCACATCCCCTCGTCTGCCATCGCGCTGAACCCTACCATAAGGGCGGCCGCGACGGAACAAATCAATTTTCTCATATCTCAAATACTTTTAAGTTTGTCTTTGAATATTATAGTAGCAGCCGTTTCCCATCGAAACAGCCAACAAAATTAGCCATTTCCCGCCTAAACTCAAATTTCTGGCTATATTTGCCGTTTCAGACAGTGCGATAAGGCGCACAATGAATATGCCAACGTGACCTCAAACGCGATTGCCGCAACGTTGATTGAGAAGATCGGCGGTCATCTTTGAGTTTGATGCAATGTTTTTTATTCATCAGCCGATTGCCTGCTTGCGAAAATATTTATGAATATGCCGAAGGAAATACATTTATTGCCTTTCATGGAAGCCGGGCGACTGGAGGCCGGCTGCGATGAAGCCGGACGCGGGCCGCTCGCGGGGCCGGTCTATGCCGCCGCGGTGATCCTGCCTGCGGATTTCCACCATCCTTTGCTTAACGATTCCAAAAAGATGAGCGAAAAATCAAGGGATACCCTCAGGCCGGTCATCGAACGGGAGGCTGTCGCTTGGGCCGTGGAGGCTGTGAGTCCGGAGGAGATTGATGAGCTGAACATCCTTTGGGCCTCGGTCACAGGGATGCAGCGTGCGGTCCTACGCCTGAATCCCAAACCTGGCTTCCTGCTGATCGACGGCAACCGTTTCAGACCTTTTGATGGCTTCGGATTTGACTCCTACAGCACTGTGGTCCACGGTGATGCGACATATTCATCAATCGCGGCGGCATCTGTACTGGCGAAAACTTGGAGGGACGAGAAGATGCGGGAACTGGCCAGGGATTATCCTGACTATGGTTGGGACAGGAATATGGGCTATCCGACGAAGGAACACATCGAGGCTATCAAAAAGTTCGGGCTGACTCCGTGGCACAGACGGTCGTTCCATCCAAAGGAACTTGAGCCAACATTATTCTCCGGCCTTTAGTCCGAGTTCCTTCTCGTAGTGGCTGATAAGCTTGCGGTTCATAGAGATCACTTCCTCTTTGTCCTTGAGTTTTTCGTTCAGCCGCTTGATCTCATCTCTCATAACATTCAGCTCGCTCGTATAGCTCTCTTCCAAGGCTCGGAATTTCTTTTCGTACGCATCCTTAATGTTGTTGAGGCCGCTTTCGAAGGAACTCACCGGCTCGAAGCCGTTCACAAGCTCGGCAACGGAGACTCCCGTCTCTTCGGCGAACCTGCCGACGTGTTCGTTCAAAATCCGAGTCTTTCCTTTTTCGAGTTTCCGGTAGGCGTTCAGGGATATGTCAAGACGACGGGCCATCTCGGTCTGCGAGAGGCCGAGTTCGTTCCTTTTTCTTTCAAGGTTGACCTTAATCGTCTTGTCGTCCATATTCAGCGAACATCTTTTGTCACGCCACAAAAATATCCAAAAGCGGAGTTTATGATTTGTAATCTTTGGTTGTAAAATGCAACTTGAGAATATAAAAACATATATAATTGATAAAAAACAGAAATTTTGTAGTGTTTACCCCTGTGAAATTGCAACCAAAGGTTGTTTTTGTGGAGCGAAGTTGTGTTCTTTGCCAAAAACGCTTTTTGCTATGAACCGAACAGAATCAGATTATGCCGCTTTTGAGCGGGCGATGGACGAGGAAAGGATTTTCTCGAAGGTTTCCGATTTTCCGGGAATATGCGCGAGGATAGGCGCGGATCCGGAGTCGTTGGATAAAATGATTTATGACGAACTTGGGTGGCGTGGGCAGGATCTGGTCGATTTCTACCGCCGCTGCGAGAATATTAATTGACATAGTGTTGTTATTGGGACATTTTTTTATTAGATTTGCCTTTCGGTGAACTTATGAGGCACATCCAAGGGTAAATCGATTTTTACCACGTTGTCCCCCGAAATGTAGTTTTGCCAACAACGATTTCATAATTAATAACTTATAGTGATGAAAGAATATTCTACTAAAGACATCCGCAATGTGGTTCTGATTGGCAGCGCCAAGTCAGGTAAGACCACATTGTCTGAAGCCATGCTCTTTGAGGGCAAGGTGATCGCCAGAAGAGGCACGGTCGAGGACAAGAACACTGTTTCCGACAATGAGGAAATCGAGAAACTGAACCAGAGGTCAATCTTCGCGACTCCGCTTTACGCTGAGTTCATGAACACCAAATTCAATGTGATCGACGCTCCGGGTTCCGATGACTTCATCGGAGGCGCTGTGTCAGCCTTCAAGGTCTGCGAGAACGGTATTCTTGTCATCAACGCACAGCAGGGAGTCGAGGTGGGCACAGACATCTTCGCACGCTACGCCGACCAGTACAAGCTGCCTCTCATCGTGGCTGTCAACCAACTTGACTCAGAGAAGGCCGACTGGGAAAAGACCATGGCTGAGATGAAGGAGACCTTCGGACACAAGCCGATCATCGTGCAGTTCCCGGTCAACCCGGGGCCTTCTTTTGATGGTTTCATTGATGTCCTCAAGATGAAATATTACCATTTCAAGGACGATAACGGTACCCGTGAGGATCTTGAGATTCCGGCGAACCTGATGGATGAGGCTGAGACCCTTCGTCAGGAGCTTATCGAGAAAGCCGCCGAGTTTGACGACACTCTTATGGAACGTTTCTTCGATCAGGGGTCTCTTACAGAGGACGAGATCCGCGAGGGCCTCGGAATAGGCATCCGTCAGGGTGGGGTGCTTCCGATCTTCTGCCTCTCCGGAAAGAAGGACATCGGTGTGAAGAGGCTTATGGAATTCACCATCAAGACCGCCATCTCTCCTGCGGAGACTAAGTCTGTGACCAAGGACGGCAATGAGATCGAGTGCAAGGCCGAGAACCCTACCTCCATATTCATTTATAAGACAGATGTCGAGCCGCATCTCGGCGAGGTTTCTTACTTCAAGGTTATGTCCGGTCGCCTGACTGAGGGAATGGATCTTGAGAATCCTGAGACAGGTGACAAGGAAAGGCTTTCCGCCATCTACGCTGTGGCCGGAGCGAAGAAAGAGAAAGTGGCAAGTCTTATGGCGGGTGAGATCGGTTGTACAGTGAAGCTGCGCGCCGGAAAGACCAACGTGACCCTTTCGCAGCTTGGCTCCGGAATCGCATACGAGCACATCGTTTTCCCGGCATCCAAGTACCGTTGCGCCATCAAGGCTGAGTCCCAGAACGATGAGACCAAGCTTGGCGAGGCTCTCTCAAAGATTTCCGCTCAGGATCCTACAATCATCGTTGAATATTCAAAGGAACTCAAACAGACCATACTCAGCGGACAGGGCGAGCAGCACATCAATGTCTGCAAGTGGCGTCTGGAGAACGAGTTCGGCGTCAAGGTCGTATTGTTCGCTCCGAAGATTCCTTACCGTGAGACCATCACGAAGGTCGCCACGGCCACCTACCGTCACAAGAAGCAGTCCGGTGGAGCCGGACAGTTCGGAGAGGTTTCCATCCTCATCTGCCCTATCGTTGAGGGCGTTCCGTTCACGAACAAGTTCAAGATCGACGGCAAGGATGTTGTCCTCAATGTGAAGACCAAGGAAGAGTTCGACCTCGAATGGGGCGGAAGGCTTGAGTTCTACAACTGCGTTGTCGGTGGAGCCATTGACGCGCGCTTTATGCCGGCCATCCTCAAAGGTATCAATGACAAGATGACCGAGGGGCCGCTTACCGGTTCATACGCCCGTGACATCAGGGTCTTCGTCTATGACGGCAAGATGCATCCGGTTGACTCCAATGAGATCTCCTTCATTCTCGCCGCGCGCAACGCTTTCAAGGAGGCCTTCCGCAACGCCGGCCCGAAGATCATGGAGCCTATCTACAATGTCGAGATCCTGACTCCGGCCGACTATATGGGAGCCTGTATGTCAGACCTTCAGAACAAGAGGGCACTCATTGAGGGTATGAGCTCCGACAAGGGCTTCTCCGTCCTCAAGGCCCGTGTTCCGCTCGCAGAGCTTTACCGCTATTCCACAACTCTAAGTTCCCTGACATCAGGTGCTGCGACATTCACGATGACATTCGCTGACTATCAGCCTGTTCCTGGTGACGTTCAGACCAAGCTCCTTGCCGAGTACGCCGCACAGGAGAAGGAAGAGGAGTAATACCCTTAGACCTTTATGGTCAATAATAGAGAATATTCAGCCCTCCTCTCCGGCATCGCAGCCGGGGGAGGGTTGTTTATTTTTCAATTGTTGGAAAGTAATCTGCCGCTGATTTCTGAGTATGGACAATCACTTTCGAACGTTGGAAAATGTGTTTTACAGCAAGTGATTGCCTGCTTGCTAAAGTTGAGTTAGTATATGAAAAAGACATTCTTCTCCATGATGGCGGCCTTGCTGCTGCTTTCATCCTGCGAGGTTCATCATTTCATGACCGATGCCTCCTATCGTGCTCAGGTTGAGGCTGATCTGGACAAAAGATTGGCTCCGGAACGCCTTAAGGCCTATTATGCCGTTGATAAAGACAGGAAGTGTCTGACTGAGTCCAATGGTTTTGTCAGCGATCCTTACCTCACTACCGAGGAACTGGAGGCGTTGGAGTTTCTATACGCTTACATGCCTCTCGCTGACGTGACGGATTACAGCACAGCCTACTACCTCCAGAATATTCGTGCGTCATTCACGGCCCGCAAGGAGATGGGGTGGAATGTCCCGGAAAGGGAATTCAGGCACTTTGTACTCCCGATCAGGGCCAACAACGAGAATCTGGATACCTCAAGGGTTGTTTTCTACCGTGAGCTGAAGCCGCGTGTGGAAGGAATGAATATGAAGGATGCCATTCTGGAAGTCAATCATTGGTGTCATGAGAAGCTGACCTACAAGCCTTCAGACGCACGTACCTTGTCTCCGCTTTCTTCGGTGAGAAGCACGCTCGGGCGTTGTGGCGAGGAGTCTACGTTCACCGTAGCGGCTCTGAGGGCAGTGGGAATCCCTGCGCGCCAGGTCTATACCCCACGCTGGGCACATACCGATGACAACCACGCATGGGTAGAGGCCTGGGCCGACGGGGAGTGGTACTTTCTTGGAGCATGCGAGCCTGAGCCAGTCTTGAATCTGGGCTGGTTCAACTCTCCGGCAAGCCGTGGCCTGCTGATGCACACAAGGGTCTTCGGCAACTATGACGGACCGGAGGAGAAAGTGATGATAGGCCCTAACTTCACTGAAATCAATCTGATAGATAACTACGCCAAGACTGCCCGTGTGGATTTCACTGTTGTGGATGAGAATGGCTCTCCTGTCGATAGCGCCCTGGTTGATTTCAAAATTTACAACTACGCCGAGTTCTATCCGGCTCTCTCCAAATACACTGACGTTCAGGGACGTACCTTCTTGACCGCCGGGATGGGCGACATGATGGCATGGGCCTCGAAGAACGGCAAGTATGGCTATTCAAAGGTCTCTTTCGGAAAGGACACAGAGGTCAAGATAACGATTTCTGACCAGCATTCCTTTGCTCCTCAGTCGATGATGATAGTCCCTCCGCCGGAGACAGCCAATATTCCTGATGTCACTCCGGAGCAGAGGGCGGAGAATGACAGGCGTTTCGCTCAGGAAGACAGCATCAGGAAGGCTTATATGGCCACATTCATCGCCACTGACAGTTCTGAGAAGGGACGGTTTCTCGCTCTTTCGGCAGGCAATCACGAGGTTATCTCCAAGTTCTTGGAGGAGCATCCGGACGAAAGGGCTCTCGATTTGCTCAAGTCGCTGAGCAATAAGGATATGATAGACGTGACAAGGTCTATTCTGGATGACAGCTACAATGCTTTTGACGCGATTCTTTGCCCGAGGGTCGAGAATGAGTTCCTAAGTCCGTACAAATCATTCTTTGCCGGGCGGTTTGGCAATGAACTGTCAAAGGAGGAGTTGTCTGTCCCTGCGAACCTGATCAAATGGGTGCAGGACAGCATCACGGTGCTGCGCGACCCTAAGGCTTGGAGCATCCCGATGTCTCCGATCGGCGTCTATCAGGCGCGGATGGCGGACGTTCGCTCCAGGAATATATTCTTTGTCGCTCTGGCGAGGACTCTCGGGATTGATGCCCGCAAGGACCCTGTGACCGGAAAGATTCAGTACAAGGAGGCCGGCCAGTGGGTTGATGTGGATTTCGAGGCTTCCTCACAGGTTGTGGCTCCGACCGG
>CAKVBK010000036.1 GCA_934725285.1 uncultured Bacteroidales bacterium
CCTTGAGGATCTCCTGTCCCGCTCCGACTTCAACCGCAATCTGCACGACCTTATTTCCGATTCAGGAAGAGGTTAGAAATCAGTTTGATCGTTCAATGTAAAGACATTCCCGAATTTTGGTGACGCGCAAAATTCGGGAATGTCTTTTTCTCTGAATCTAAGAAGCAGGAGTCGATAATGCTATATTATACCATCGGGCCTTAAATTACCTTGTCATAGAAGCTGAATATTCGTAAATTTGGGGATTCAAAACACAATTTTCAGTATGGCAAACATTGGTAACCCTTTCACTCCTGTCGGGAAAAAGGCAGTTCTCTGCGGATCCGGAGAACTTGGAAAAGAGATAGCGATCGAGCTTGAGCGCTACGGCGTGCATGTCGTGGCTGTGGATAAATATGCTGACGCGCCGGCGATGCAGGTGGCTCAGTCGTCACATGTCCTGTCAATGCTTGACGGAGACGCTCTCGCTAAGATGATTGAGGAAGAGAAACCTGATCTGATCATCCCGGAGGTGGAGGCTATCGCCACTCAGAAACTCGTTGAGCTCGAGAATAAAGGCTATACGGTCATTCCGACGGCAAATGCGACTTACCTGACAATGAACAGGGAGGGGATCAGAAGGCTTGCCGCGGAGGAACTCGGGCTTCCGACCTCACGGTACGAGTTCGCTCGGACGGAGGATGAGTTCCGGGCCGCTGTAGCCAGGATCGGCTTCCCGTGTGTGGTGAAGCCGGTGATGAGTTCATCAGGCCACGGCCAGAGTGTTGTCCGCAATGAGTCGCAGGTCGCCCAAGCTTGGAAGATTTCCCAGGAGGGCGGACGTGCCGGTGGCGGAAAGGTCATAGTTGAGGGATTTGTGGATTTTGACTACGAGATCACTCTTCTGACTGTACGGCATTGTGCCGGAACAACTTTCCTCAAGCCTGTGGGCCATCATCAGGTTGATGGCGACTACCGTGAGTCATGGCAGCCTCAGGGCATGAGCGCGACTGCCGAGAAAAAGGCGCAGGAGATAGCAGGAAAGATCACCGCAGCTTTGGGCGGTTACGGGATATTCGGAGTCGAGCTTTTCGTCAAGGGAGAGGATGTGATATTCAGCGAGGTCTCACCGAGGCCGCACGACACCGGGATGGTGACGATGATCTCGCAGGATATGTCGGAGTTCGCCCTGCACGCACGCGCGGTTCTGGGGCTGCCGATTCCGGAAGTGCGCTTCTACGGGCCGTCCGCCTCAAAGGCGATTGTCGTCGAGGGCAACACCAATGAATATGAGTTCCAGGATGTCGACAAGGTTCTTGAGGAACCGGGCGTTCAGGTCCGATTCTTCGGAAAGCCGGAGATCAAAGGACATCGTCGTGTCGGTGTCATCCTTGCCACCGACACGACGGTGGAGAAAGCCCTTCAGAAAGCTGAAAGGGCATACTCAAAACTCAAGGTCAAGGTCTATCCGGACCTTCAGGCCTGCGGCCATCATTTCGGCTGATGACTTCCGTCTGAAGTTCAGGTCGTAACACAACATAGGACATTTCACCCATGATCAGATGCGTCTCCACCGCCTGAATCATGGGTGATTTCGTATTTTCCCCGTCATTGATATTCCACTCGTGAATATTAATTCTGATTTGTATATTATTGATAATTAGTCCTATGGCTTGTGGAGGCTCTAAAATGATCCACTTCTTTACCACTTGGCGGCATTCGTTTTAAACGGTTTTATAATTTTGTCTGTCCTAAACTCGGTTCATGACTTTTGGGCCGCGGATCGGACTTGAACAAAAATAACCTTAATTGTATGCGTAAACTTATAGTGTTCTTGATGCTGTTGGCAAGCTTCCCGGCTTTTGCCCAGCAGCGTTCTGTCAGCGGAACGGTCAAGGATCAGAACGGCCAGCCGGTCATCGGGCTTACTGTCTTGGAACAGGGCACCGGCAACGGTGTCACCACTGATCAGGATGGCCGCTATGACATCAGTGTGTCATCGAAGGATGCGGTCTTGGAATTCGCTTCGTTGGGCTACGCCATGGTGACTGAGAAAGTGGGTGACCGTTCGGTTGTCAATGTCACCGTGAACGAGCAAGCCATAGCGCTTGACGCAGTCGTGGCGATCGGTTACGGCTCTGTCAGGAAAAAGGATTTGACCACCGCTGTCTCAACGGTTTCAACAGAAGACATCAGTCTTCGTCCTGTGCCTACCGTGTCCGGATTCATTCAAGGTAAGGTGGCCGGTGTGACGGTTCAGCAGACATCCGGTACACCGGGTGGCGGAATGACCGTCAGGGTCCGTGGAAATTCGTCCATAACTTCTGGCAATGACCCTCTATATGTTGTGGATGGAGTCCCTGTCGGGACCGGAAACGGAGCGATAACCTACTTGTCTCCCAACGACATCGAAACGATGCAGATCCTTAAGGATGCTTCTTCCGCAGCGATTTACGGCTCAAGGGCGGCCAATGGCGTTGTCCTTATCACCACAAAGAAGGGGTCGAAGGATGTCGGCCCTCAGATCAACTTCACTTCTTATGTGGGTCTCGGCAAGGTGGCCAAGACATTTGATGTCTTGAATGTAGCACAGTACAAGGAACTTATGGATGAAATCGGAGCTGTCAAGCTTCCTGATGGCCTCAAGGACGAGACTGATTGGTTCGAAGAAACTTACAGGACTTCGGTCTCACAGAATTACCAGCTGTCGGTCTCCAACGCCAATGACAAGACAAAGTACTATATCGGTGCCGGTTATGTCGATCAGGAAGGTATCATCAGAACAAGTTACTATAAGAGGTACAACTTCAGGGCAAGCATGGACTCGGACATATTCAAATGGATCAATGTCGGGGCGGACGTGACTTTCTCCCATTGGAAGCAGAACGGCATCATTTCCGGCACGGGCTCCAACAGGGCCGGAGTCGTGATGTCTGTGATCAACACGCCTACTTACGCGAAGGTCTGGAGTGAGGAGAACCCTGGCCAGTACTGGACCAGGTTCTATGGCGCCAATGTGACGACTCCGGCCGAGAACATCGCCCGTCAGGAGAACTTCTACGACCAGAACGACAGACTCATCCTTACCGGACACGCCACGATAAAGTTCAGCAAGAACCTGAATTTCAAGTCAACGGCGACGATGGACAGGACATGGACTTTCAACTATCAGTTCCTTGACCCTATCAAGACGGCGGAGGGCCGCACACAGCATGGGCTTGCCAACACCACCCGCGCGGACAACAGGGTGATCGTGCTGGATAACATTCTGACCTACAAGAATAATTTCGGACGGCACAGCCTTGAGGCTATGGCCGGAACTTCTGCCACGCTTTCCCACTGGGAAAACCTGACCGGCTCAAGGCAATATTTCTCAGCCGATTATGACAATGTCCTCTATGGACTTAACGGAGGCAATTCCTCCGGCCTCAGAGGCAACTCACAAGGACTTTCGGAATGGAGCATAATGTCGTATCTTGGAAGAATCTCCTACAACTACGACAGCAAGTACTATCTGACTGTGAATATGCGGGCGGACGGTTCGTCAAAGCTGGCTCCGGGCCACAGGTGGGGTTATTTCCCTTCTGCTTCCGCCGCTTGGAGGATTTCCGGAGAGGATTTCATGCAGGACATCGACTGGATCAGCGACCTGAAATTCCGCGCCGGCTGGGGACAGCAGGGCAACCAAGGAGGTCTCGCTGATCATGCATGGGTCCAGAACTATGCTCTGGTCTACTATGACTGGACAAAGCCGGAGAACGCTCAGGCTACTCCTTCACTTGGTGCCAAGACCAACATCGGCAACAGGGATCTCACTTGGGAGACCACAACGCAGAGTAATGTCGGGATTGACTTTTCCATTCTGAACAGCAGGTTGAACTTCACTTTGGATGGGTACTACAAGTACACCACCAATCTGTTGCTGAATGTTCCGCTTCCGGCACCATATTCAAGCATTTCCAGAAATGAGGGAGAGATGTCCAACTGGGGCCTTGAGTTCGCGGTCTCTTCTGTGAACATCGACAAGGGCGGATTCCGTTGGAACACGGACTTCAATATCTCGATGAACCGTAACAAGCTTGAGAAACTGACTCTCCAGCAGGTGTACAACTACATCAAGCCTTCTGACATCCAGAGCGAGTACATAGTCCGTATGGTTCCAGGCAAGCCTCTTTCTCAATTCTGGGGCTACAAGGCAAACGGAGTCGATCCAGAGACCGGTATGATGATCTATGAGGACCGCGATGGCAACGGAAAGATCACGGACTCGGACAAGACATGGATCGGAGACCCTAATCCTGACTTCACATTTGGTATGACCAATAACTTCAGCTACAAGGGATTCAATCTTAGTTTTCTGATCACAGGCTCGGTAGGCAATGACATTTACAACGCTTCCAGGGTTGACATGGAAGGAATGGTGAACGGATACAACCAGACGACCGCCACTCTCCGTCGTTGGAAGATTCCGGGACAGATCACCGATATCCCTAAATCCAACGAGATGTACAACGTCAAGGCATCCTCACGATGGATAGAGGATGGCTCCTACCTGAAGGTGAAGAACATCACCCTGTCCTACGACTTCGCAGGGCCTAAACTCAAACGGCTCAACATCACAAGGATACGTCCGTATGTGACACTGGACAACATGATCTCGTTTACTAAATATTCCGGTTATGACCCGGAAATGAGCCAGTATGCCGCGGCCACAAGCTTCGGAATCGACTGGGGTACATATCCTTGCGTAAAGACCGTGACATTCGGTGTGAACGTTGATTTCTAAAAGATGATGAGTATGAAAAAGATATTTGTGATATTATCGGTGGCATCTTTGTTCGGCCTTGCCTCATGCGACTTGGATCTGTATCCAGAGACAGGCTACAACGAGGGCAATGTGTTCGTTCCCAAAGACACCACCACCTCTCAGTACACCACGGCCGCGCAGATGGAAAGCCTTGTCAAAGGTTTCTACAGTGGCGTTCTGAAGAACGACAGGATGCAGAGGCTTCAGTTCATGGACTGGCTGGTCTATTCTGAAGTCCGTGCGGACAACGCCTACAACGGCTCGCCGAGCACCGCCGAGCTGGTCGGCATCGAATCCAACAAGATTGACGGCGCCAACCAGAACGTCGGACGTGACTGGGATGATTTCCAGATAGCGATCAACGCCGCCAACCAGGTCATCTGCAACATCGACCGGGTCAAGAAACTTGACCCGTCAATGACTCAGGAACAATATGACAACTGGCTGGCGCAGGCTGACATCCTGAAAGCGTTCTATGTGTTCAGGGGAACCCAGCTTTACAACACGATTCCTGTCATCAATTCCATTCCGGAGCCTATCACGGCTGAAAACATCGAGGAGGTTTATCCATCCTACTATCCGTCTAGGCCTGCAAGGGAGGAGATATATTCTCAGATAGTCAGCATGCTTGAATTTGCTGCTGAGAAAGCCCCCGACCTTTCAGCTGATGACAAGTTCGTGCTCTCGAAGACTTTTGCCAAAGGCATTCTCGCTCATGTCTATGCGGAGAAATCCAACATTCAGGACTGGAACAAGGTCGCCCGGTGGTGTGAGGCTGTCGAGAGGGACATGAATGTCAACTCAGGCAGTGCTGAGTCACTCCGCGCTTCATTATGTGAGAATTACAAAGACATGTGGTCGTACGATGCGGCCGCCAAGACTGCGGCCAAGAACACCAAGGAGTCAATCTTCGAGGTGACATTCACGGCCTCGTCCGGCAACTGGCTTCACATGATGTTCCACAGGAACCAATTCTCTCCTGCGGACAACTACACGTGGTCAAAATGGATCACCCCGTCCAGAAACCTTGTCGAAGCCTATGATGCGGAAGGTGACACGGAGAGAAAGAATGTCAGCATCATTTGGGATTCATGCTCATGGAGTCTCTACTATCCTGAGAATGAATATGCATTCATGGGCAAGATGGAAACCAACGCCACAAGCATCATTCTGATGCGTCTGGCTGAGATTTATCTGCTTCACGCCGAGGCTCTTGCCATGGCCGGAGACAGCGCGGGGGCCATGAAGTATGTCAATGCTGTCCGTCTGAGGGCGAAACTCACTCCGATAAGCGGCCTTTCAGGTGATCAATTGATTGACAAGATTCTGGACGAGCGTCGCCTTGAGCTGGCTTTTGAGGGATTCCGCTTTTTTGACCTCGCGCGTCATGACAAAGTCATAGATGTCCACAACAACGTGTGGAAGGATGACTCATATTACCTGACAAGAGACCCTCTGGATCAGTACAGCATATTCCTTCCTGTTCCTACGACAGTTCTGGACACCAACCCTAACATCGAGCAAAACCTTGGCTACTAAGATTATGCGCTGCGGTAAACTGATTATCATTCTGTCGCTTCCGTTCCTGCTCTCCCTCTGCGGAAAGAACTCCGGGAACGGAGGTGGAGAGAACGGTGGCGGAACGACCCCGGGGCCGGCTCCTGACAAGAAGACTGTGATCGCGTACGTTACCACAGCGGACAAGTCCAGACTGTTCGATTCCGAAGAACTGGAGCTCCGCAAACCAGGGTCGATGGCTGTCAACCTTGTCAAACTTGACTCCACCGTCACTTATCAGACAGTGGAAGGTTTCGGCCCGGCGCTGACTGGCAGTTCTTGTTACAACCTCCGGGCTGTGATGGAACCGTCAGCCAGAACGGCATTGCTCAAAGAAGTCTTCGATCCGAAGGACGGGCTGGGCTTCAGTATGGTCAGAGTCACGATCGGCTCCTCTGATTTCGGCCTTGAGGAGTACACTTGGTGCGATCGGAAGGGAATGGAGAATTTCGCGGCCAATGAATATGACACCCGTGACTTGTTCCCGATCCTCAAGGAGGTTGTGGCCATCAATCCTGATGTCAAGATCATCGCCTCTCCTTGGACGGCTCCGCGTTGGATGAAGAGGGGCGTGGACAACGACAAGGACTACTATTCATGGACGAGCGGCAGGCTCAAGCCGGAATGCTATCAGGACTATGCCGAGTATTTTGTCCGTTGGATCAGGGTGATGAAGTCGCATGGGTTCAACATCCACGCGGTGACGCTTCAGAACGAGCCTCTGAACAAGGGAAACTCCATGTCGATGTACATGCCTTGGCAGGAGCAGCGTGATTTCATCAAGACCGCTGTCGGGCCGGCTTTCAGAAAGGCTGGGCTGGACACGAAGATCCTGTTGTACGACCACAACTACAACTACGACAACATCTCCGACCAACAAGGTTATCCGATGAACATCCTGTCCGATCCCGAGGCCGCCGGATATGTCGCCGGATCCGCATGGCACAACTACTCTGGAGATCCGTCCGAGCTTGACAACATGGTGAAGGCGTTCCCGGAAAAGGAAATCTACTTCACCGAGGCCTCGATCGGTGGCTGGGCTCCGGATTTCGGAACATGTCTGTTGAAAGACTTTGACAACATATTCGTCCAGACCCTTTCCAGAGAGAACAAAGGGGTCACCCTGTGGAATCTGGTGTTGGATGAGAACTATGGCCCTAAGCGTCCGGGAGGCTGTCAGAACTGCTACGGTATGGTCATGATCGACTCCAAGACCGGAAAGGTCACTGACCGGAAGACCCAGTACTATAATCTGGCTCATGCGTCCAAAGTCATCCGTCCGGGAGCCCGCAGGATAGCCTTGAACGGAACTCCGAAGTCTGGAGTTTCCTGTCTGGCGTTCCTGAACCCGGATCATTCCTACGGGATAATCATCGAGAACACACTCTCTGAGGATTGTCCGTTGACGTTCTCTGATTCCGGACATTCGGTGAAGTTCACCGCTCCGGCCAGGTCGATCGCCTCGATAAATTGGAATAACTAACACAATGATAATGAATATGAAAAATATTATTAAATCATCTCTGGCCGTTTCGATGATCACGGCGGCCTTGACTTCCTGCTACAAGGAACCCAAGCTTAAGGTCACGGACAAGGGACCGGAGATGACTTGTGAGATTGCGCAGTCTGCCAAGATGGGGGAGAATCTGCCTTTCGAGATAACTTTGAAGGATAACATAGCCTTGTCCACGGCGCAGCTGCATCTGTTTTATGATGGAACCGAGGTCAGCAAGGTTGTCATCCGCACCAAGGAAAACGGAACCTACAAGGGAACCCTTGATATTCCTTATTACGCCAACATCTCTGACGGTACAGCTGAACTCACGGTCACAAGCCAGAACATCGAGTTCGGCATGACCGAAGAGAAAAGGACATTGGAGGTGTCGCGTCCAGTCTTTGAATATCTTACCCTTGTCACCAAGGATGGCAAGGAGTATAAGATGACGAAGGCCGGCGATTATGAATATTCCTGCAAAGCGGAATTTCCCAAGGAACTGACCGCCAAGATAGTGTCCGCTCCGTTCGGGGCTTTGGGCGAGACGTTGACATTCGGCTATGACGGCAAGGCCATCGCTGTTGGAGGTGAGGACTACATCCCGTTCACGTATGGCTATGCCGGGGAGTACACCGTGACTTTGAACACAAAGACTCTCGAAGGATCCCCGTTTGTGAAACTGTCCGTCAACGGTGAGACCCCTGTGGCTATGGACAAGGCCGAGGAAATACCGGCCGGCAGCTACGGAGTGAACATACCGCTCAAGCAAGGCGAGACACTGACCGTGTTCGGTGTTGACCTCAGTGACTGGGTGATTGACTCTGATTATCTGGAGACAATCGACATCAAGAAGGGAACATTCAAATTCCTGCCTGTCTCCGGACAGTACAGGGTTGTTCTTCAGACCTCGAACAAATTCATCCGCATCAATCCGATGAAGCCGGGAGCGTTGACCGGCAAGGAATATTTTCCTGTGCTCGGAGATGACTTTTCCGGAGCCCTCTGGGCCATCGGAGACGCTACGATCGGCAAACCGGAAGGCTCCGGCGCCGGCTGGGCTCCTGAGGTCGGCGGTCTTTGCTGCGCTCCTGTCAAGGATAAAGTGTTCCAGTTGACACTCACCGCCGGCCACGGACTCGGGGTCGAGCCTGGCAGCAACTTCAAGTTCTTCTTCCAAAGGACTTGGGGCGGGGAACTGAAAGGCGCTTCATATTCAGATGTAAGTCTGCCTGCCGAGCTTGGCATGACAACTGACGGCAACATCGGAGTCGCTTCGGCTTTGAAGGAAGGGGACCGCTATCGTTTCACTGTCGATTTCAGCTCCGCCAAAAAGACATCGGGTTCAGCCGAAGGTGTGAAGCTTGTCGGAGTGAAACTGTAATTGGGTTACACATAATAATATTCAAGAATTATGACTAAGAAATTCCTATACATGATTTGTCTCGGCTTCGGGCTTCTTGCCTTGAGCTCTTGCGATGACAAAGTCGCGAAAGGAGACACTTACCTCGATTTCCTTAACGATGAGGGTAAGAGGGAATCAACGGTCACGTTCGCCCGCTCAGGTGGCGAACGTGTGCTGAACATGGTCTCAAACACAGATTGGACCATTGATGTTCCTTATGAGGCCAAATCGTGGCTGGAGGTCACCCCGACATCATCGTCAAATGATCAGAAGGTGACTGTCAAGGTTGCGGCCAATGACACCTACGAGCGTTCTGCCATAATCAACCTGAAGGTTTCCGGAAAGGCTGGAAGTCTGAAAGTTACAGTGACGCAGGAAGGCGACATGCTCCCGGCGGAGGCTCTGCCTGACAAGTTGAAGGAGGATTGCGTCCTTGACATTCAGTTCAACCAGGATGGCTCAGCTGTGGATGTCTCAGGAAAGGGCGTGGACGTAAAGACAGTGCCTGGAGCAGGTCTCGTCACCTATGAGAGCCGTGCTACAAGATCTTACATCGCCCATTTCAATCATGAGCCGGGGTCAAGCTTCACAAGCGGCTACTACCGTGTGGACTACTCCGACGATTCAGGTCTCTGGAAGAAACTTTCCGATGGCCATTCATTCGAACTGCTGGCGAGGTTTGATGCGGACATCGCTTCTTGGAACAAGGAGATCAAGCCATTCAGCGCCATGGAGGCCGGCGGAGTCGGATTCCTAATCTCGAAAGGAGACCAGGTTCTGACATTCCTCCCGAACGTCAGCGAGGACGGGAAAAGCAAATGGATCTGGGCAAAAAGTGGTGTGACGCCTGAATATGGCCGCTATTACCACCTTGTCGGAGTCTGGAACAAGGACGAGAAGAAGGCATACGTCTATCTTGACGGTGAGCTGAAGGGCACTGTTGACGCTCCCGGCAATCTGAGAATCCCGGGAAACACAAAGGCTCGCTGGATCTGCATTGGTGGTGACGCCGGCCCTAATGACGCTCAGGCCGCTTGGAAAGGCGACATTGCGATCGCAAGAATCTTTGACTCTCCTCTGACAAAGACAGAAGTCGAGACTCTTTACCAGCGAGTCAAGAACTACAATCTGCCGGTTTCCACGATTAAGGTCGACAACATTGTGCTTGCCTCCGGCATACAGGTCAAGGCCGGGGCCAAATTCCCGATCCTCGGAACCGGGTTCCAGAACGGAGATGTCGTCTCGTTCCAATCCATGACCGGAAAATATGTCCAGACAGCGGAGTGTGAGGTCACGGCTGACAGGGCAGTGGTCACTCTTCCTGCCGACCTTGTGAGCGGAACATACAAGGTTGTTCTTCAGCGTTCAGGCGCTTTCTACCCTCTCGGAGTGACCGAACTGGCTGTCGTGGAGAATCCGGCGGAGATCAAGATCCCTGCGATTGTGGCTCACCGAGGCTTCCACAAGACTGCGCCGGAAAACTCAGTGGCTGCTGTCAAGGCAGCCAAGGATCTTGGCGTTTTCGCTGCTGAGATCGATGTGTGGAGAACAACGGACGGCCGTCTCGTGATCCACCACGACGCCAAGGTGGACAATCTGGAAATCCAGAACTGCACCTACGACCAGTTGGAGGGTGTGAGACTCGCCAACGGTGAGAGTCTTCCGACATTGGAAGCCATGCTGGACTGCATAGGGAAAGATTCAGATACCAAACTGATCATTGAGATCAAAACCCACAATTCTCCTGAAAAGCAACTTGCGGCTGCCACGGATGTGATATCTCTGGTAAAATCCAAAGGAATGGATGCCAAGGTTGAGTTTATTTCGTTTAGTTACGAAACATGCAAAGGCATCGCCTCTGCGGACAAAACTGCTTTTGTCGGCTATCTGAATGGAGACAAATCTCCTGAAGAAGCCACCGCCGACGGTATCAGATGCCTTGATTATCAAATGAGTGTGTTTGCCTCCAATCCTACTTGGATCAAGGATGCCCAAACCAGGGGAATTGTGGTCAATGTGTGGACAGTCAACTCGGATGCGGAGATTATGTCAGCGGTGTCCAAGGGCGTCGACAGGATCACGACCGACAGCCCTGACAGAATCGCCGAGCTTGCGGATTTGTTCTTCAAGTAGGGAAACACGTTGCTTTTGTCAGAATCAAGTTTACTGTTCACATGGGGGAAGGCCGGATTGTTTTTGGTCTGCCCCCTTTATTGTATTAATTTTGTGAGCGCCAAACAAAGGCGCTGTGTTTTATATGAGAAAGCTTACCTTGATTTCCTTGTTGTCCTCTCTCGTGCTGTCGATTTCCTGTTCAGATACGGAAAACGAGGCCGTGTCTGGACTGGACGAAGCTCTCAGGATGAGGAAGACATACGAGAGTTCATTTCTCGGAAAGATCAATGCGTTGAAGAACATGCGTGTGGAGACGATGCCATTCGCGGAGGAGTACAGGCTCAACGCGAGAATAGCCGAGGAATATTCGTCCTACAGTTTTGATTCGACCATGTCCTATCTGAACCGGAACCAGATCCTGGCCATCGACAACAATGACGAGGAGAGGCTCACCGAGACTGATTTGCAGAAGGTAAATGAATATGTCCGTGCGGGATACCACGTTGAGGCCGCCAACCTGCTTCAGACTGTCCGTCCCTCCTTTGTGACTCCGAGACTAAAGCGTCTGTGGTTCTTTGTCCGTCACTCGCTGGCGGGTGAGATGATGTCATATTCAGGTGGCCTTGATCTGTATGCGGTCAAGTTCGCCGAGCGGAACGAGATGCGTGACTCCCTATTGAAATATACCGACCCCGGCACATTCGAGTGGTACAATCTGAACCGGGAAGCGGCACTGTCAGCCAAGGATTCCACAACTGTCAGGGAACTGGCATTGAAAATGATGGAACAGACGGAGGAATATTCTCACGGTTACGCCGCGGCGTGTTGGTATTATGCTGAAGGGATCTCTCCGAAGGACCAGAGACTTAAGCTTGAATGGCTTTGCAAGTCGGCTGTTTCAGATGTGATGTGCGGTACAAGGGATTATGCGGCCTTGAACGAGGTCGCCAGGCTTCTTTTTCAGGACGGGGACATCAACAGAGCCTTCAGGTATGTCGCTGACCATAGCCTGCCGGACGCGTTGGCATTCAACGGAAAGCTGAGGCCTTGGCAGATCTCATGCTTCTTCCCGATGATCGAGCGGGAGTACGAGGATCGTTTGGCTGCCCAAAAACGCCGCCTGACCGCCTCCACGGTGGTGGTGAGTGTCCTGTTTGTGGTGTTGGCTTTTCTTCTCGCCGATCTCTTCCGGCATCATCGGAGTCTGCAAAAGACGAACTCCAGGCTTGAGACACTTAATCTCAGACTTGAGGAGTCGGACAAGGTCAAGGAAGAATACATAGCCCTTTTTCTGGAGAAGGTCTCAGACAACATCAGCAAGACCCGCAAGATCCAAAACCATCTGCAGAAGTACCTCCGCAGAGGAGACTACAAGTACCTGTTGGATGAGATGGAATCCCTGCCTCCGATTGAGGATGACATAAAGCAGTTCTATAAAATGTTTGACGACGCGTTCCTTAACCTATATCCTGATTTTGTGGAACAGGTCAATTCTCTTCTTGCCGATGGAGAGAAAATCACACTGAAGGACGGTGATCTGACTCCGGAGCTGAGGATCTGTGCCCTCATCCGGCTTGGAGTCACCGACTCCGGAAAGATGGCCTCTCTTCTGCACTATTCCGCCAACACTGTCTATAATTACAGGGCGAGGATACGCAACAAAGCCCTCGGACCACGAGATAAGTTCGAGGAGGCTGTAAAGCGTCTTTCCCTTCCTGGCGAAGAAAACGTAGGGTGATTTTACTCGATCCTGTCCTTGATGTTGTATCTGTTCCTTTCCGGAGCGTTGCGTGAGACGAGCTCGCAGATAAATCCGGCGAGGAAGAGCATCACTCCGAGGATGACCGCGAGGATGGCGAGGTAGAACAAAGGCTGGTCTGTGACGGCTCTGAAGTGGACGCCTTGGGCCTGGTGGACGAGTTTGGCCACGATGACCCAGATTGTCATAACGAAGCCCACAAGGAACATCAGCAGGCCTGAGAAACCGAAGAAGTGCATAGGTTTCTTTCCGAAAGTGCTCAGAAACCAAAGCGAAAGCAGGTCGAGGAACCCGTTCACGAACCTTTCAATTCCGAACTTGCTCTTTCCGTACTTCCTTTTCTGGTGGTGCACGGGCTTCTCGGTGATCTTCGCGAAACCTGCGTTCTTCGCCAGATAAGGAATATATCTGTGCATCTCACCGTACACCTCTATGTTCTTGACAACCTCGTTTTTGTAAGCCTTGAGGCCGCAGTTCATGTCGTGCAGCCTGATGCCGGTGATCCAGCGCGCCGTGGCGTTGTACAGTTTTGAAGGCAGGTTCTTGGTCAGTCTGTTGTCCTGACGGTGCTGCTTCCAGCCTGAGACCACATCGTAACCCTCCTCGGTGACCATCCGGTACATTTCAGGAATCTCCTCCGGGGAGTCCTGAAGGTCCGCGTCCATGGTGACGACAACCCGTCCCTCTGCCTTGGCGAAGCCTTCGTAAAGTGCGGCGGACTTGCCGTAGTTGCGGCGGAAGGATATTCCTTTGATCCTTTCATCGCCTTTGGAAAGCTCCTGGATCTTCGCCCACGATCCGTCGGTGCTTCCGTCATCGATGAAGATGACTTCATATTCATACTTGTTGGCGTTCATCACGCTTCTGATCCACGCCAGAAGCTCGGGAAGGGACTCCTCCTCGTTCAGAAGAGGCACTATTATCGAAATGTCTTTTGAATATTCCATAAATCTTTGAAGGCTTGTTTATTGGATGTCATTGTCCGGATTCTCGTCGTTTCCGGGGCGCTCTCCGAAAGCGTTGACCGGGAAAAGCCTTCTGGCGAAGGTGGTCGAAAGGATCCAGCCCCAGAGGTAGCAGTAGACCAGTGACGAGAAGAAGGTTATCACCGGAAGCTTGGATATCATCTTCTCCATCGCGGCCATCGTGTTGGAGTCCATTATGTTCTGGTAGGTGTTCTGGACTTCCTGGATTATCTGTGTCATCATCTCGGGGTTGATCACAAGAATCTGCAAGAGGGAGAATCCGGCCACAAGGATGGAGGAGAACAACGCCACCTTGAGTCCGTAACGCTGAAGCCTGGCGTAGTCGGTCTTGACAGCACCGTGGAATCTGTCAATAAGAACCTTGAACACATAGACGCATGCGGCGATCTTCGCGATCTGGACAAGAAACACAAGAAAACTGCCGACAAACCCTTTGATCCCGATCGCCAGCACCAAAGTCGGCAGGTAGTCAAGAATGATTGTGGCGACGGCCATGACAAGACCGGCCACAGCCGCGCTGTTCCAGGAAAGACTTGACGAAAACTCTTTCTTCATTGTTCTATCTCTTTAATATTTATGCAAAAATAGTAAAATATTTCGTATCTTTGCCCCTTGGCTAATAATATGGCTGGCCAAGTTCAAGTACTTGGTCTGTAAATACTGGTCAGACCAATTTATTTTAGTTTTTGTATGATTGACATCACATTTCCTGACGGTAGTGTCAGGGCCTTCGAGAAAGGCGTTACAGGTTATGAGATAGCCAAGAGCATCAGCCCCCGGCTTGCGGAGGAAGTTTTGGCGGTGGCGGTGAAGCCGGCGACAGACACGACTGTCGGCAAGGGAGTCACCTATGACCTGAACCGTCCGATCGAAGAAGACAGTTCGATCGTCCTTTTGAAGTGGGACGACGATGAAGGAAAGAGAGTTTTCTGGCACTCCTCATCACATTTGATGGCGGAGGCCCTCGAGGACATATTCCCGGGCGTGAAGTTCGGCATCGGACCGGCCATCGAGAACGGATTCTACTATGACGTGGATCTGGGCGGCCGTCAGATCACCGACGCTGATTTCGCGAAAATCGAGAAGAGGATGCTTGAACTGGCCCGCGAGAAGCAGGACTTCGTCCGTCAGGACGTGTCCAAGGCCGACGCCCTCAAGCACTTCGAGGAGACCGGTGACAAGTACAAGTGCGAGCTCATCAGCGAACTCGCCGACGGCACGATCACTTACTACACCAACGGCCATTTCACCGATCTCTGCCGCGGGCCTCACCTGCGCAACACCGAGGTCATCAAGGCCGTCAAGCTTACCGCCATCGCCGGAGCCTACTGGCGTGGAGACGAGAAGCGCGAGCAGCTCACCAGGATCTACGGAATCACCTTCCCTAAGAAGTCGATGCTCGATGAATATCTTGTCCTCCTCGAAGAGGCCAAGAAGCGTGACCACCGCAAGCTCGGCAAGGAGATGGAACTCTTCACCTTCTCTTCACGCGTGGGTCTCGGTCTGCCGCTCTGGCTGCCGAGAGGCGCGGTGATGAGATTCGAGCTGGAGAAATTCCTCCGCAGGAAGCAGAATGAATACGGCTACCTGCCGGTTGTCACCCCTCACATCGGAAGCAAGGACCTGTACGTGACCTCGGGCCACTACGCAAAGTACGGCAAGGACTCATTCCAACCGATCCACACTCCTCAGGAGGGTGAGGAATATATGCTCAAACCGATGAACTGCCCTCACCACTGCGAGATATTCCGTTCCTCTCCAAGATCTTACAAGGATCTGCCTTTGAGACTCGCCGAGTTCGGAACCGTTTATCGTTACGAGCAGAGCGGAGAGCTCCACGGGCTCACCAGGGTACGTTCCTTCACGCAGGATGACGCCCACATGTTTGTGACCCCTGACCAGCTCAAGGGAGAATTCGAGAAGGTCATCGACCTGATCCTCTATGTCTTCAGAATCTTCAAGTTCGACAAGTACACGGCACAGGTTTCCCTCAGGGATCCCAACAACAAGGCCAAGTACATCGGAAGCGACGAGAACTGGGAGAAGGCGGAGAACGCGATCATCGAGGCCGCCAGGGAGAAAGGGCTCAAGACAGTTGTTGAATATGGCGAGGCCGCGTTCTACGGCCCTAAGCTTGATTTCATGGTCAAGGATGCCATCGGAAGGAAGTGGCAGCTCGGTACCATTCAGGTGGACTACAACCTGCCTGAGAGGTTCCAGCTTGAGTATACCGACGCGGACGGAAGCAAGAAGCGTCCTGTCATGATCCACCGCGCTCCGTTCGGGTCCATCGAAAGATTCACCGCCGTGCTTCTTGAGCACACCAGCGGACACCTGCCGCTCTGGCTCAGCCCGGATCAGATCAAGGTGCTGCCGGTCAGCGAGAAATATGCTGAATATGCAAAAAAAGTTTGCGGTTTGCTGAATAATTCCGATATTCGCACTTCTGTCGATGACAGGAATGAGACTCTCGGCAAGAGAATCCGTGAGATTTCCCTGCTAAGAGTGCCTGTGCTAGCCATCGTGGGAGAAAAGGAAGTGGCGGACGGTACCGTCTCCGTGAGAAGGGAAGGCGCCGATGCCGGCACAATGAAAGTCGAGGACTTCATCGCTTGGTTCAAGGCCGAAGTGGCCAAGGAACTGGCTTAGTGAGGAGTCTGCGGCAATATTGACAATTTAAAGGAGAGTTTTAAACAGAGCAGAATGCCTTACAAGCCGAAACCACACTACGGAGGCCCTAAGCCAGCCACCGCATTCAGACCAAGCGCAGGTCCAAGACCGGCAGGAGCACGTGGACCGCGTCCTTTCGTCCGTCAAAAAGCGGAGGATGAACTGAACATCAACGAGGAGATCACCGCCTCACAGGTCCGTCTGGTCGGTGACAACATAGCGGAACCGGGTATTTATCCGATTTCCAAAGCCTTGAAGATGGCGGACGAGCTTGAGCTCGATCTTGTTGAGATCAGCGCCAAGGCTGACCCGCCTGTATGTAAGATCCTTGACTACCAGAAGTACCTCTATCAGCAGAGGAAGAAGGCCAAGGAGATGAAGCAGAACGCCTCCAAGGTTGTCATCAAGGAGATCCGCTTCGGACCGAACACCGATGAGCACGACTTCCAGTTCAAACTCAAGCATGCGCAGGAATTCCTGGAGGAGGGCTCCAAGGTCAAGGCGACAATATTCTTCCGCGGACGTTCGATCATGTTCGCCGAGCAGGGCGAGAAGCAGCTTCTGCGCTTCGCCGTCGAGCTTGAGGAATATGGCCGCGCGGAGAATATGCCTACCCTTGAGGGAAAGAGGATGACGATGATGATCGCTCCTGTAAAGAAAAAGTAATCCGCTGGGTGCGGAGAACAATATTAACGTTTAATTTATTAAAACAATGGCAAAGCTTA
>CAKVBK010000037.1 GCA_934725285.1 uncultured Bacteroidales bacterium
AAGGATTTCGGAGTGTAGGTCTTGGCGCTGACGAAGTTGCCCTTGGAGTCGTAGCGGGTCCACTCGAACTCGACCGGCGGCTCACCGAGGCAAAGGACAAGCATCCTGTAGATCTCCTTGAGCATCACGGTCTTCATAGCCGGGCAGTCCTTGGCGGCCGCTTCACGGAGTTTAAGGCCGTCCTCACGCAGTTTGGTGGCGATCTGCGCACGCATCTGGGACGTGTTGTTGGCGCAATAGGTCTCTGGCATCACGTCAGACGGAACGACACCATATTTCATAATTAGGTTGGAGACTCCGGTGAACTGCCCGCCGTCACCGATCGGGTTGCGGAACAGCCAGTCAACCTTGCGGTCATCGAAGCTCAACCCCTTCGTGTCGATCACACCTTGAAGGAAAAGGTTGGCCTTCTCAAGCTGGTCATAGAAGAACACATAGTTCTGGGAGAATGTGAACGCTCCGAGGTCATATTTATCAATCATTCTGGATCTCAAGACGTTGAGTCCGGTGAAAAGCCAGCAGCGGCCGGATGATTTCTGGTTGGTGCGCCCCTTGGTCTTCACTTCGTCGGAAAAGTGCGTGTCGATCATTGCGATGTTCTCAGAATTGGCGGCGAGGACATTGATGGCCGCGGCGTTGAGGGCGTTGCGGACAGCCTTGTCGGAAGCCGTGCCTTCATAGCCCTTACGGATTTCGGTCAGCATCTCGACGGAGATGCCACCGTTTTTCGACTGTTTCTGGGCGAAAGCGCCGGTTCCGGAGAGGATCAGAAGCGCAGATGCAAGGATAATTGTTCTTTTATTCATAAATATTCAAAGATTTGGGGTAAATTTAACGAAAATTTTCCGGAAAAGCCGAAAGATTGTAAGAAGTTATCCGATTTGACAGACGACTTCGACAAGACAGTTTTCAAGATGAAGAGTCGCTCCAAAATATTCCTGCTTACTGTGACGGCACTGTCGCTTGCGGTGATCGATCTGACCACCGGAGGAACAGGCATAGCCGGACTGGACACGAGCGTATTCCTAAAACTCAGGCTTCCAAGGATGCTGACGGCGGTTCTGGCCGGGGCGAGCCTTTCCCTTGCGGGACTCCAGATGCAGAGCGTGTTCCGCAATCCGCTCGCTGACCCGCACATAATGGGCGTGAGCGCGGGGGCAGGAACCGGCGCTGCGATGGCGACCCTCCTCATCGGAGCTTCCCTCCCCGTCGCACTGTCAGGTCTCACTGTCGCCGCAGCCGCATTTTTGGGCGCGCTGCTGACTTCCATAGTCGTTGTCGCCGTGGCCTCTAAAGTCCAGAGTGCCACCACTTTGCTCATCTTCGGCGTAATGCTGGGGTTCATATTTAGCGCCACGACTTCCATCCTCGAATATTCCGCAAACGCCGAGAGCCTGAAGGTTTTCTACAGCTGGTCGGCGGGCAGTTTCTCTGGAAGCCGGCCGGGCGATGTGGCTGTGATCGCCGGGGCGCTCCTCATCGGAACGACGCTTACCTATATTAATTGCAAAGGACTGGACATCGCCCTTTTCGGGGATGAATATGCCACCTTGGCAGGAGCGGACATCTCGCGGATCAGAGGTGTCGCGATGATCGGGAGCTGCCTGATGGCCGGGACTGTGACAGCGTTCTGCGGGCCGCTGGGCTTCGTCGGTATCGTGGCGCCGCACATAGCCAGAGGCTTTCTCGGGACCTCCATACACGTGAAGGTAATCCCGGCTGCGATGCTCACGGGAGCGGGACTCTCGCTTGTCGCAGACATCCTTTCAAACGCCTTCCCTGCTCCCCTGCCTGTCGGAAGCACTATGGCGTTGATCGGCATCCCGATTATTCTGACAATCCTGATGAAAAGGAGGTGAATATGTTGAAAGCAAGCGAATTGATCATAGGGCATAGAGGCGTCAAGGTCAGCGGACCTCTGACTTTTGAATATCCTGACGGACATTCCGTGATGCTCTGCGGGGCGAACGGCAGCGGGAAGAGCACGTTGATGAAGACCATCTCTGGGCTTCTGCCTCCCCTATCCGGCGGCTTTTCGGCCGGAGGCACGGTCGTGATGGTGCCCACACATATTCCTAAGGTCAAGGGTTTCTCCGTCAAGGAGTTTATACGCACGAGCCTGTTCTCGGCCTCGGGGGTGTTCAGGAAATTGGACTCCAAGGCGGAAACGGCTATGGAGGAAGCTCTTCGGACTCTTGGACTCGAAGCCTTGGCGGACAAGGACATCAGCCTCATCTCCGACGGGGAGTTCCAAAAAGCGTGCATCGCCACAGCCTTGACCCGTAAGGCCAACGTGATTCTTCTGGACGAGCCGACGGCCTTTCTGGACGTGGAAAACCGGGGGATTGTCCTGCGAACCCTCCAGAATCTCGCACACGACACCGGGATTACGGTAATATTCTCGACACACGACATTTACGACGGCGCGCGGTTCTCCGACGCCACACTCGCACTTGGGAACTGGAACGAACGGATCTTCCAAAACAACCCGTCAACCTCCACGCCGAGATGGCCCCTTTCGCTAACCGATTAATTTACAACATATTCCAAAATCCCGTAAGTCAAAATCAGAGGGCGGCGTTTCAGAACTGCCTGACAATCAGTCGGTGGCATACCACCGATTAATTGTCAAGCGGTTAGCGATCGGTCTCCGGAAGAAGTTTTGAAACCACGGAACATTTTCTTATCTTTGTAAAGATAGTGGCTGTTCCGGACGGATCACCTGCCGCTTGACAAAAAGGAAAAGAAATGCCGGGAAAGATATTCTTCATAGACGGGCACGCGCTGATCTTCAAGATGTACTACGCGTTCCTCAGAAGGCCGATGATCAACTCCAAGGGAGCCGATATGTCGATTCTTTACGGGTTTACCAAGTACATCCTCGAACTGCTCGCCCGGGAAAGGCCCGACTATCTTGCCGTGGCCTTCGACCCGCCGGGAGGCACCTTCAGGAACAAGATGTACCCAGAGTACAAGGCCAACCGCAAGGAGACGCCGCAACTTGTGATCGACGCCCTGGATCCGTTGATGGAGCTATGCAAGGCGATGAATATCCCGACTTTGATGATAAAGGGTTTCGAGGCTGACGATGTGATCGGATCGATGGCCAAACGATGCGCGGGAGAAGGGCTTGATGTCTATATGGTGACTCCCGACAAGGATTACGGTCAGCTCATCGGGCCGCACATCTGGCAGTACAAGCCGGGCAAGGCCGGCAACGACAACGAGATCATCGGTGTAAAGGAGGTCTGTGAGAGATACGGAATCCAGTCTCCCGAACAGGTCATTGACATGCTGACCATCTGCGGGGACACGGCCGACAACGTGCCCGGAGTCAAGGGCGTGGGTGAGGTCGGAGCCGGGAAACTGGTGGCGAAGTATGGTTCCGTCAAGGAGATATACGAGCATATAGACGAGCTGACTCCAAGACAGAAGACACAGTTCGAGGATGCGCGGGACCACATCGGTCTCAGCCACGAGCTCGTCACCATCAAGACAGACATCGAGGTTGACATCCCGACCGAGGGGATGAAGGTCAATCAGGATTATGGCCCTCAATTGGCTGATCTCTTTGAGAAATACGAGTTCAATTCCCTCAACAGGTTCATCGGACACGTCGGCGGAACTGAGAAAAAGTCCGACGCAGAGCTTCCGGAAATCGCCAAGGCACGCCCGAGCGAAGTGGTCAAGGCCGCTGTGAAGGCCGGAATGTGCTCGGTCATCACGGAAGGGGCCGACGGGAGCATATTCACAAAAACAAGAAGAATAATCGTCGCGGCCCGATCCGGGGAGAGAATCATCACGGCGGAGGGAGGTCTGTATGAGTTTAAGGCGTTGATTGAGAATGAGGTGGTCGCGAAATGCGGCGATGACCTCAAGCGGCAGATGAATATACTCGCGGCGGGAGGAGTGACACTTCAAGGCAGGCTGCACGACATCGCTCTGATGCACTATCTGCTTGACCCCGAGAAGAGCCACAAGATTGATGTTCTGGCTCAAAGCATTCTGGGAGTGTCGCTTGACGACGCTTCTGCGAAAGCCTCCGTCCCGTCCACAGGGTCTTTGTTCGATGACATTCCGTCCGACGAGATCCCGGTGGACAGGAGCAAGGAGGCCGCGGTGCTCTTGCTGCTTCAAGAGAAGATACGTGAGAAACTGGTCAAGGCTTCGATCACCGGCCTGTACGACACGATGGAGGAACCGCTTCTCAAGGTTCTGTCCAAGATGGAGCGCGACGGGGTAAAGGTCGATCTCAATTCCCTGAAGGATTTCACCGCGCGTCTACGGGAGGAAGTGACCGCGAAGGAAGCCAGGATCCGTGAGATGGCCGGAGAGCCGAACCTCAATGTCTCGTCGCCCAAACAGATCGGGGAGCTGCTGTTCGAGAAGCTGCGTCTTTCCGACAAGCCGAAGAAGAACGCCAACGGGACATATTCAACGGAAGAATCCACCCTGCTGGATTTGGCGGAAAAGCATCCGATCATAGAAGAGATCCTTGAGTATCGCGCCGTGCGGAAACTGCTGTCCACCTACATCGAGCCGTTCCCCGGGTACATCGACCCTTCCGACGGCAAGGTCCACACGACATTCAACCAGGCATTGACGGCGACCGGGCGGCTGAGCTCCTCGAACCCGAACCTCCAGAATATTCCTGTAAGGTCTGAGCAGGGCAAGGAGATCCGCAAGGCGTTCGTGCCGAGCACTCCGGAAGGGTTGATACTGTCGGCTGACTATTCACAGATCGAGCTGAGGATCATGGCGCACCTGAGCTGCGACCAGCATCTGATCAACGCCTTCAAAGATGGGATAGACATCCACGCCGCGACGGCGGCGAAGATTTTCGGCATCCCTCACGATCAGGTCACCGCAGACCAGAGGCGCATCGCCAAGACGGCCAATTTCGGAATCATGTACGGAATCTCGGCCTTCGGACTGGCCCAAAGGTTGAGAATAGGCCGCAAGGAGGCTCAGAAGATCATAGAAGATTACTTTGCGGGATTCCCGTCCATCCGCTCGTTCATCGAGGACACAAAAGCGGCGGCGAGGGAGACCGGCTATGTAGAGACCATCTTCGGAAGAAGAAGGTATGTACCTGACATCAATTCCAAGAACGGGACGCTGAGGGCTCTCGCCGAACGAAACGCCGTCAACGCTCCGATCCAAGGCACATCGGCCGACATCATCAAAATGGCCATGATCGAGGTTGACAAGAGCATGACCGACGCCGGAATGAAGAGCCGGATGGTCCTCCAGATCCACGACGAGCTCGTGTTCGACGCCGTTCCGGAGGAGATTGATGAACTCAGACAGATCGTCATTGACCGTATGGAAAATGTCGTGAGACTTTCAGTACCACTAACAGTAGAATGCAATTATGGGAAAAACTGGCTTGAAGCCCACTGATGAACTGATCATCCTGGCCCAGAAGGGCAACGGACTTGCTTTCACGGCCCTTTGGGACCGCCACATCGAGCAATTGAGGTCTTACATCAAGGCCCGTTTCAAGAACATAGATGACTACGCCGCCGATGACATCTGCAGCCGGAGCTTTGAGAAGGCATTCCGGCAGATTCAGAACTACGACCAGTACAAAAGCCGTTTCCTGACATGGCTCTGCACGATAGCGAAGAACACGGCCCTTGACACCCTGGAGCAGGAGCAGAGGGTGCATCCGAAGAACCAGATCGTCTATCTTGACGATGAGAACAAGCCGTCCGGTGTCGAAGGGATTCCAGACCAGACAGAGGACGCCCTCAACTCACTCATCAAGATCGAGAACGAGGAGGAGAACAACAAGTACGTTGACCGCCTGCCGGACCTCTACAGGGAGATCGCGCGCAAGAGGCTGATCGAGGGAATGAAGTACAACGAGATAGCCGAGGCTCTCCAGATGGAGCTCAACACGGTCAAGACCCGCATCCGCCGCGCGAAGCAGATGATCGACGATCTCCGGAAGAAAGAGGAGGAAGGAATATGATGACGTACACCGAGTTCGAGGCTTTTCTGAAGGCCTCGTTTCCGGATGTCACCTCAGAGGCCTTGGAGCGTTTCAGAATGATGGACAGCGGCTATCGTGACTGGAACGCCAAGATCAACGTAATCTCCCGCAAGGACATTGACGGCCTGTACGACCACCACGTCCTGCACTCGCTGGCCATAGCCGAATATCTCCGCACTCAGCGTCCGGAGACATATTCATTGTTCACATCACCGCGCGGTGACGGTCATGTGGCTTCCGCTGATTCGCCATGCACTGCCACATCACCGGCAGACACCGCACTTGCCGGATTGAAGGTTCTGGACCTTGGCACCGGCGGCGGCTTCCCGGGCATTCCTCTGGCCGTGATGTTTCCGAATGTGAAGTTCACATTGTGCGACTCCGTCGGCAAGAAAACCATCGTGGCCAAGGAGATAGCGAATATGTTAGGCCTTGACAACGTGGAGATTGTCAACGCCCGCGCCGAGAGCCTTACCGAAAAGTTCGACTTTGTGGTCTCACGCGCCGTGGCCTCACTGACCGACTTCTATCCTTGGGTGAAAGGGAAATATACACGTTCAATCCTCTACCTCAAGGGCGGTGACATCAACGAGGAGATCTGCGGCCTTATGGCCCGCGAGCGCCTCCGCAAAGGCTCTGTCTCCACATGGCCAGTAACCTCATGGCTCACAGACCCGTACTTTGACGGCAAGTTTGTCATTGACATACGCAGGTAATGTGGTTTCTACCGCTGCGGCGTGCCAAATCACAATGCTTTATTGCACGAAAAAGGGCTTCCGGAATAATTCCGGGAGCCCTTTTAATACGTTGTACGGTAAAGCTATTTTGCATCCGTCACCTTGATGTTGTCAATGTACCAACGATTGACAGTGGACTTGGCGGGTTTCATGTTCTCTGGACGGATAAGAATTCTGTCTCCGTCTGAAAGTCCTTCGAGGACAACAGAGGCCGTCTGCCACTCCATCTTGTCAACAGGCTGTTGAGTCTCAAACGCTGAGCTCGTGGACACCACATCGTAAGTGGCCGCCTTGCTGGCATCGGTTACATAGTTGAGATTCTTTATCACTTCCACCACAACCTTTACAGGATCAGTTTCCTTGGTCTCATTTTCTTTCCCGGAATTAAGGACACGTCTGTGGCAAGCCCAATTGAATGTCACTTTCACCTTGGAAGCCTTGGCCTTGGACAGGAAATCTGGCAGGACAATTCCTGTGACATTATATTTTCCGTTCTCTTCGACATTCTTATCACAAGTCTTACCCATTTTCCAATAGGCATCCTGTGGGTACATCACCTTCCATTCTGGATGAATGTCGACATAACCTTTCTCGTAGAAACCGGTTATAATAGACACCGCCGCGCCATAGCCGTTAGGAGCCTCTGCCCCAGGGTCGTTAGTCTCAACAGATTTACCGATAGGCTTTGAAGCTGTTTTGTTGTACTCTTCGATCAACGGAGTCATCCAGCTGAAATCATCCTCGAAAAAGACCTTTTCCGTCTCTTGGACATCTCCGGTGCTCATAACTATGTTGTCAAGATACCATCTCATCTGAGTAACCTTGTCGTGATTCTCAAGATACTCAGGCCTGATGATGATTCTGTCTGTAGGTGAATATCCCTTGATCTCCACCTGAGAAGTCTTCCAACCCATCTGACCTTTGACCCAATCATTTTCAAACGGATCGCTGACACTGGCTAAGCCTGAAGAGGTTACAACCTTACCAGAGCCTACAATCTCGACAACAACGTTGACTTTGTCAATATTACCACTTCCTGTCATATGAGGGCTCCAGTCGAATGACAAGACAGCGTCACCTGAATATTTTATGACAGGGAGTTTAAATCCAGTGTGGTTATTGGTCTTTCCGAACTTCCAATAGCAATCCTGCGGATAAAGAGATTTCTTGGCTGCGTTAATGTCCTCATAGCCTTTCTTTGCCAAGGCCTCCATCAAGCCAGAAGCGACAATATCAGCATCCGTATAGGCATTTGGAGCGTTTCCACCGGCATTATTCTCCTCAACTGACTTGCCCAATGGGGTCGAAGATTTTGAATTATAATAAGCCACATAAGGAGCCATCCAGCTGAAATCGTCAGAGAATATAAGTCCGGATTTGACTCCGAGATCATCAAAACCAGTCACGATAATATTGACCACAGGTGACGAAACGCCCGCAAAATAGCCATAGACAGTCACGTTATGGTTGTTCAACTCTTCCATTTCATCAGAAGCTGGAGCATCCAGAATGTTGATACGCATCGTTTGCGCACCTTCAATGGTAATAGAGTTGCCTGAAAGAGTACCGGTAGCCTTGACAAACTCTCTATATGTCGCGTTGTAGGAATCTATGGAAGCGGTAATGTCAATCGCATCAGGGTAATTGACCGCTGAATTATTCGAAAGGATTATCTTCTCACAACCAGAGATCACAGGAAGCCCATTATCAGACTCTTTGGTGCCCCAGATCTCGGCGTTGTCACCGATCCTGGCCTCTTCTGAAGAGAGAACGTAGATCGCCTTTGAGCCGTCAGAGACGATGAAACCCTTAGTTGTCAGAGCCATGACCTGAGAGGTCTTGATGATCACCACTGACTCATCCTTAAGCTCAGCCGCTTGGGACACAGTAACTTCTGCCACGTCACGGAACTTGTCACCATTCTGATTGACAATGACAATGGAACGACTCGCAAGAGTGCTGCCGTGGAAGACCAGTTCCGCCTTGCGTGGATTGTCGAGTGAGCCATCACGGACGTTGTCTGTGACAGAAACCGTCACATCCGTTGTACCTGTACCTGTGGTAGGGTTGATGGTCACCCACTCCGGAACATCAGCGGTCCAAGTCTTGTCCGAGTAGACCGTGATAATCTGCTCAGGAGCTCCCTGGCCATCGAAAGTCAAGGATGTGGCACTCGCCATTACGGCCTTGGCGACATCCGGTTCCTCGTCTTCGCACCCGGAAAACATCACCGATGCAGACAGAAGAGCAATGAATATTCTATTAAATAATTTCATAATGTCTAACTTTATTTGGTTGTCTCCTCCTCGTCATCAGTCTTGGCATCCACCCAACCAGGGTTCTGAACAAGGTTTGGATTCAATGTGCGCTCATTGGTTGGAATAGGGTAAAGATAGTCCCTGTTCTCATCAAATACGTGCTGGAGTCCCTGCTGAGGGTCAACATACCCCTTATTGCCATCCGAGAGGATCACTCCCTGCTTGTCGCCAATCTTAAGGAAAACAATATCCTTCACCGATGAGCTTGGCTTGGTGTCTCCCTCGTAAAGGCATACATCGGCGACATTGTCTCCGGTCAGGTCATACTCGCCAGGGCCAGGGAAGTACATTCCGTACATTTCCTGCTCGATGCATTTGCCTTCCTTCCATCTCATCAGGTCATCCCAACGATGTCCTTCTTGGGCAAGCTCTACGGAACGTTCCCTGCGGATCTCAAGGATGATGCCCTCATTGGCACCAGTCACATTCTTGTAGCCATACTGCTCAGACTTCAGGTACCAGTCAGGGTTGGCGTTGGCTGCCTCAAGGTTAAGATGAGGCATCTTGACTCTGTCTCTGAGAAGATTGATGGAAATGTCAAGGTCATTCTGAGTGATCGTGCCAAGTTCGGCAAGAGCCTCCGCATAGATTAGGAGAGTCTCGCCATACCTGAACACAGGCATATCATTGTAAGACATAGTCACCCTATAGACATCAGGAAGATTCACATCCATAAGATACTTGGAGATCTGGAATCCTGTGGAGCTGCTTCCGAAATCAGGAGCAAGAACTACCGTCGCGCCAGGACGCTTGAAGCCCGGAGTAACGGTGCAGTAAGCAAGACGCGGATCTCTGTCAGCCACTTCTTCTTTATACTGAAGAGTCTGCCATCCGGCCTTGTCCGTAAAACGAGATCCGTCCTTCATAAGGAAGCTGTCAACGAACTTCTTGGTAAGGCCCGGGCAACCCTGTGTAGGCATCGTGGCGAAAGCGCAAGAATTGTTTCTGACGTTCAGGCTTCTGTCGTTCTTGATGGCAAGGATGAACTCATTCTTGTCAGCGTCAACGTTGGCGAACAACGCACGATAGTCACTTGCAAGCTTGTACTTGCCAGCGTCCATAATCTGCTTGGCAGCCTCGGCGGCCTTAGTCAGATAGAAGTTGGCGTCATTTCCGTCAAGCTGAAGGTTATGATATTTCCTGTAAGTTCCCTCATACAGGCAGAACTTCGCCTTGAGCATCAAGGCGGACCACTTGTTGACACGGTAAGTGCTAACATCCGAGGAAAGGTTCTCGATGGCGAAATCGATGTCCTCAAGCATCTTGGACATCACAAGTTCCCTGGAATCCCTTGGATTGTACAGAGCCTCGTCAGAGGATCCAAGCTCTACATCAATCCACGGAACGTCACCGAAACGCTTCACCTTGTTATAATAGAAATATGCCCTGAAGAATCGTGCGACCGCGGTATATTTGGCGACCGCAGCCTCGTCTGAGCAGTTGTCAATGTAGCCAAGCAGCGTGTTTATCTTACGCAACACTCCCCAGCTCCAGCCGCCTCCGGTTGAAGGAACGACACGGAAATTACCGCCGTGAAGTTCATTGGACAGGTTGTTGTTGATGTAATGATCACTCTGCTGGTCAAACGGAGACTTGTCAAGGATCTTAAGGTAGAACTCGTCAGAGAACAGCCTCAGGTCGGTCTCGTTACGGAAATAGTTTTCCGGAGCCATCGTGTCCTTCGGCGTCTTGTCCAGAATGTTGTCGCAGGAAGACAACCCAAGCATAGCGAGAGCCGCTAATATTATTGTGATTTTTTTCATTGCTTCCGTGATTTTAGAATGTAATGTCAATACCGAACATCATTGTCTTCTGCCAAGGATAGGCCATATGATCCCTTGCGTTATTTTCGTTGGTCTTTCTTCTGAAGGCAGACTCAGGATCTATATACTTTGAATGCTTGGCCAAAGGTGACCAATAGGCAAGGTTCTCACCAGAGAAGTAAACACGGACTTTGTCCAGCCCTATCTTCTTGGTTATGAAACCAGGAACGGTGTAGCCAAAGGTCAGGTTCTTCAATCTGAGATAGCGGATGTTCTGAAGGTAACGGCTGTTGACTTTGCTCAACTCACCACCTGTCGCGGAATATGCACGCGGCCTCGGGAAATAGGCGTCAGGATTATCCTCAGCCCAACAGTTGTCGAGGAAATTCTTCGGCAGGAATGAGACGTATGAATATGAGTAAGGTCCCCAGAATGACATATTCATTCCGGCAGGGTACCAATAGTGGTTTCCCGTGCCCTGGAAGAAGGCTGAGAAATCAAAACCCATCCAATCAAAGCCTAAAGTAAAACCATACTGAAGGCTGGCAAGGGAATTGCCTAGGATTTTCTGGTCACCAGGGTCATCCACAGTATTCTTACCTATGGTAAGCTTGTGGTCACCGTCAAGATCCACATACTTCAGGTCACCAGCAAGGAAACCGCCGGTCATACGGCCATTGATGATGCTGCAGTCCAGGACATTCTTTGTATATTCCTGAGCCTCCTCATCGGTTTTGAATAAACCATCGACCTCAAAGCCCCAGATGTCTCCAAGGCGCTGTCCTTCATAATAGTTGGACAGAATCTTGTCCTCGTTGTCAAACTTGGTGATGTAGGATCTGTAATCACTCAACGTGGCTCTCACATTATAGTTGAAAGGTTTGCCAAGAAGCTGGATCTGATCCCTCCAGCCAAGAGAAAGCTCGTAGCCATAAGTTCTGAGGTCAGCGGCGTTCATTCTTGGAACGGAAGCGCCATACACGCCTGGAAGCTGCTTTCCGGCGGTAAGCATATCCTTCGTGTCCCTGATGTAGGCTTCTGCCGTGAAATCAAGACGGGAATTGAACATAGCGGCATCCAATCCAACGTTGTACTGAACCGCCGTCTCCCATGTAAGGTCAGAAGCGTTCGGAGCCGAGATCGTTGAATATTTAGGCAAGGTTGTCCCCTCTCCGAAAGAGAACGCGTCGTCCCCTGAGAATGTCTTGTTCTCAATCTGCCTGAGGTAGGTGTAATAGCCACCGTTGCTGGCCTTCACATTCTGGTTGCCGATACTTCCGACAGAGGCTCTGAGCTTGAGGTAGTCCATCGTGCTCTTTATGCCCTCGAAGAATGGTTCCTCGCTGATTCTCCAACCGGCCGAAGCTGACGGGAAGAAGCCCCATCTGTGCCCGGGTGCGAAACGTGATGTGCCGTCATAACGTCCGGAGACCTCGAACAGGTACTTGCCCTTGTAGTCATAGTTGACACGTCCGAAGAAACCGACAAGAGCGTAGTCATTGAAACCACCGGACACTGTCGTCAGGATGTCTCCATCGCTGTTCGGGCCGACAAGGTTGAGATCTGACAGATCCTCGGAAAGCAGGTTCTTTCCCGTCGCTCCGACACTCTTGCTGTTCCAGTCCTCGATGTTGGTACCGACAACAGCGCTGAGATGATGGGCATTGTTGAATGTGTCATCATAAGACGCATAGACGTTGTAGGCGTAATACTGGCTGGTTCCGATGGTTTCTTTCAGATGATCCTCACCGGCACCTGTCTCGTAATATTCCATCTCAGCGTCAGGATATCTGCGATAAGGCATCTTGACCTGCCTGTAGGAATTTCTGTTCTGGTAGATTCTGTAAGTGAAGTTGGCGGTCACGGTCACCTGCTTGATCGGGGTGATCTTCAGTTCCGTCATATTCGAGAAGTCTGTCTTGCGCTCAACATTATAGTCACCGATCGAGAACATGATATGACGTCCGTTGGCGATGTTGTAGTTGCCTGAAATCATAGGTGTTCCATAAGTGTACGAGCCGTCCGGATTGGTGAGAGGGAAAGAGGCAAGAGCGTGGCGGGAAGCGTATGAGAATGAATCCTGGACATTATCTCCTCCCGGGAATGTATAGCGCGAGCTGAAGAATGACGTGTTGTTGGACAGACTCATATACTTGTTGATCTTGAAATCGATCTTCGAGCGGAGGTTGTACTTGTTATAGACATCAGGATTGATGTTGATGATACCTTCCTGACGATCATAAGCACCTGAAAGATAATACTTGACATCCTTGGTTCCTCCGCTGATGGAAACACTGTGCTGCTGCACAGGATGCTCGTCACGATAAAGCTCGTGGTACCAATCGGTGTTACAGTAATAAACCCACTGCTTCTTTCCGTTGCGGACATCCTCGACAATCCAAGGACGGTCCGGGTTCTCTGTCTTGTCGTTGACACGGGCGAGAAGCTGCATCATGTCCGCGTCTGTGTAGGTGGTGTATTTCTTTCCCGCGTCAGCCATCCAGAACTTGTCGATGGTATACACGGACCAGTAGCCACGATCCTCATAGTCCGTGGATGTGGTAGGAGCCTCCCAACCCCATCTGCCGCTGTACTTGACAGTAGCCTTTCCATCCTTTGACTCACCGCTCTTGGTCGTGATGAGAATCACACCGTAGGCGGCGCGGGCACCATAAATCGCCGCGGCGGCAGCGTCCTTGATCACGGAAATGCTCGCGACATCATTGGAGTTCACACGGCTCAAGTCTCCGATGGCGCCATCAATGACCACGATTGGAGAAGCATCGTTGATGGAGGTGATACCTCTGATGTTGATGGATCCCGAGCTTCCCGGGTTACCGGCGGAAGTCGAGATATTCAATCCCGGCACCGCTCCCTGAAGCATGTTCGTAAGCGAATGGGCAGTTCTGTTTTCCAGTTCTTTAGGGCTCACAGTGGTGATCGCTCCGGTCAAATTGACTTTCTTCTGGGTACCATAGCCTACAACTACGGTCTCGTTCAATGTCAGATTATCCTCCTCAAGGACAATCGACACGGAAGATCTGGTTGAAGGAACGGATACTTTTCTTGTGACGTAGCCAAGGGACGTGACCTCAAGTGTCACATTTCCTGCGGGTACCATCAGAGAAAAGCTTCCGTCATCGGATGTCATCGTACCATTGTTTGTTCCTTCAACAATGACAGCGACTCCGACAAGAGGTTGCTGTGCGGCGTCGAGAACTTTTCCCGACACCGACCTCTGGTTCTGGGCGAAGGCCGCCGTAAGGCAGGTCAACGCTAGAATCAGAGAGGCAGCAATTGATTTGATTACTCTCATAAGAATTGATGATTTAGTTAGTGTTTATAAAACTCGACGTTTGATTATTTCTTGAAATCGTCCAGATTGAACTCCTTGGGGCGGGCCATATTCTCTGTGTAGACGTTTCCGAACTCGTCCGTCACCTTGATGGTAAGGTCTGTGTCGGCGTCAGGGGCGGTCACCTTGAAGAAATGGTGCCATTTCTCCGTGATGAAATTCGGTTTGCTTGATGCTCCGGTAAATCTTTTAACTGAAAGGGCGGCGATGTGAGCAGGATCGTAAGCGGAAGTCCTTGTCCACTTCAGCTCATTTCCTTTCTCATCCGTAACGTTTAGTTTCCAATTCGAGTTCCAGTTCCAGATGTTAAGCAGGACCACGTTCTTTTCCGTTCCTGAATATGCGTCTACATATTTTCCGAACTCAGACTTCAGGCTGGCCGACATATTCGGAACATCATCGTAAGAGAAGCGGACTTTGTTGAGATCGTAAGACCTGAACTGATAGTTCTCATCCCAAGCGGTAGCCTTGAACTTCCATTGGAAATCGGTTCCATTGATGTCCCAGATGCTGTAGCCGGCAGGAGAGCCGTCCGTGCCCAGATAGACACCTGGTGTCAGGTTTCCGGACCACCACCACGAGCCGCAGATGGATCCGGCGTTGTGCTCGTAGAAATTCTCCGCGCCAAATTTGGAAGATTCCGTAGGATTGATATTATAGATAACGTGCGTGTGCCCTGTGACGAAATGCGCATTATAGCCTTTAAGGACATCAAACAGCTGCGACACACTGCCGACCGCGGTCTTGTAGGTGTCACCCGCTACAGGACTGAATATCTGAGCGTGTGTCGTAAGAATCAGAGGTGTTGATTTATCGACGTGACTCAGATCCTTCTCCAGCCATTCAAGCTGTTCAGACGTGAAGGTCTTGACATAATCCCTGTTGCCTCCAACGTATTTTGAACAGTCTATGTCATCCAGCACAACATAATGAACCTTCCCGATGTTGAATGAATAATATGTCGGGGCTATCTCTCTGACATAACGGGCGGACGCGTCATAGTCAGCTCCGAATGTTCCGATGGCTCCCTTAAGCATATAGTCATTGTCGTGGTTGCCCATCGTGTGGAAAATCTGGACGCCGCTTACCTGTCCGTTGATCTCATCAAGATACTGCGGGAAAGAGTAGCTCCTGTCATACCAGTAGATATCCCACGTCATATCTCCAAGGGTCATCGCATATATCTTCTCGGACTTGTGGTTGCTACGGTAGGAATTGAAATCTTTCGCGAACACCGCGAACTGTGCCTTGTCATTGGTCCTGTTAGCGAGATGCATATCCCCAAGGAAAAGCATCTTGTGCTTGCTCTGGTCACCAACGTAGGTCAACTCAAAGTCCTGCCTTTCGATACTCGATGCATCAGCGCCCAGATATGCGTGGAACTGAGGCAACACACCTTTGGAAGGCACTTCATAACCACTTGGGACAGAGATGAACACATAGTTCCATTTCTTTGCCGACGGGAGCTGGTATATTCCTTTACTGTCAGTCTTTGTGACAAGTACTCCGTCAGAGACAACCACATCCGGCACACCTTTATCACCACAAGTGACAACGCCCCAGACCGTAGTGCCCTTGTCAGGGGTGAAGTCTATGGACTTGACAATGCTCAGGACAGTGTTTCCGCAAGATTTTTTCCGCTGTCCGCGCTTCAGGAAGACCTGATAGCTACCGGAAGTGGCCGACTTGAACAACCTGACAGAAAATTTTTCGGCGGACACGCTCTCTATATTGCAATTAAAGGAGATGCCATCGGATGCGGTCATCATAAAGACATCGCTTTGGAGCGGAGCCTTGCCGTCTTTTACCACAAATTCCATCAAGCCCTCAGGAGCGGCCTCAATCCTGCTCGGAAGGACAAAGCTGACATCGAATTCATCTGCTGCCGGAGTCTCGCCACCTGACCCGCCACACTGAGTCAGAGTGCAGCATACGCAGAAAGCCAAAAGGATAAATGACAAAAATCTACAAAAGAAGTCTTTAACCATATCAATGAATATTCAGTTTAGTTAAACGTCGAGTTTAGCAAAATTCTAAGCGTTCGACTTCGCAAGGTTCCTTTCACTCCTTATCAGGAGGGCGCACAGGAACACACCGATGAGGGCGCCGACTGCGACTGAGAGCATGGCGGTGTCCCAAGAGGATCCTACGGCGATTCCGCCGACAAGGATCTTCGAGCAGACAGCGTCTCCAAGGAGGTAACCGAACAGGCCGACAAAACCGGCAGCCGTTCCGGCAGCGTTCTTAGGCACGAGGTTCAGGGCCTGGACTCCGGTCAGGGCCACAGGACCGTAAATGAAGAATCCTATAAGGCACAAGGCGATGTAAATCAAAGTCTTCTGCAATGCCGGAGAAGCAGCGATGACACCGGAGCCGACCATCCAGTAAAGAAGGACACCGAGCAGACAGAAGAACATGCAGATGACATTCATCGGGGCGCAGCGGCCTTTGAATATCTTGGATGTGGCCCAGCCGCAGGCAAGCGTGCCGACAGCGCCGACTATGTTGTGCACGGAGAATGCCACCTTGCTCTCGGCGGCGGTCATGATGGACTTCTCCTGAAGATAGGTAGGAGCCCAGTCACCGATGCCGTAGCGGACCATATAGACGGCCACATTCGAGATAGCGACGATCCACAGAAGCTTGTTCTTGAACACATAGTCCACAAAC
>CAKVBK010000038.1 GCA_934725285.1 uncultured Bacteroidales bacterium
CTCCATTGGTCAGTCGGACATAAAAAGAGCGTTATAGGCGGTGTCGGAGTGCTGCTGATCGCGGCTGTGGCGATGTTCTTCACACTCGGAGGTAGTTTCCTTCCGGCATTCAACGAAGGATCCTTCACGATCTCCATCAGCACGGTTCCGGGAATATCCTTGGATGAATCCGACCGGATGGGACGCACAGCCGAGGAACTACTGCTCAGCATTCCTGAGATCAAGACCGTAGGACGCAAGACAGGTCGTGCCGAGCTTGACGAGCACGCTTTCGGAGTGAACAGTTCCGAGTTCGAATGTCCGTTTGAACTCGGCAAGAAAACCAGAAAGCAGTTGACCGACGAGGTCCGAGAGAAGCTGGCGGTTCTTCCTGGAGTGAATATCGAGATCGGAGGGCCTATCTCTCACAGAATCGATGCGATGCTTTCCGGAACAAAGGCCAACATCGCCATCAAGTTGTTCGGCTCGGACCTCAACAGAATGTACGAGATCGGGCAGAAGATCAAGACCTCGATCTCCGGAGTTGAAGGCATCGCTGACATCAATGTGGAGCAGCAAGTCGAAAGACCGGAGCTGAACATCACCCCTAAGCGCGAGATGCTCGCACGTTACGGAATATCCCTTCCGGAGTTCTCCGAGTTTGTGAGGGTGATGATGGAAGGCGAGGTCGTCTCCACGGTCTATGAGGGCAACCGCTCGTTCGACCTGACACTGAAGGTAAATGATGACGCCCGCTCGACAATCGAAAGGCTCTCCGACATGACAATCGACACGGGAGACGGAATGAAGGTTCCGCTCTCCTACGTGGCGGACATCAAGTCAGCCGCCGGGCCGAACACCATCAACAGGGAGAACGTCAGCCGCAAGCTGGTCGTCTCATGCAACGCCACCGGCGGAGAACTCGCCAAGGCTGTCGGTGCTATCAGAGAGAAGATAGCCGAGAACATCGAACTGCCTGAAGGCTACCATATTGAGTACGGTGGACAGTTCGAGAGCGAGGAGAGGGCTTCCAAGACAATAGCCCTCGTGAGCATATTCAGTATATTCATCATCTTCATGCTGCTGTACGGGGAGTTCAAGAACATCTCGCAGTCGCTTGTAGTGCTGCTGAATCTGCCGCTGGCACTCATCGGTGGCGTGTTCGCCATATTTTTCACCGATGGAATCCTGAGCATTCCGGCCATCATCGGCTTCATCTCGCTGTTCGGCATCGCAACCCGCAACGGTATGCTGCTGATTGATCGTTACAACGTGCTTACATCGCAGGGACATTCCCGTGAGGAGTCCGTGATGATCGGCTCGCTGGACAGGTTGAATCCGATCCTTATGACCGCCATCACTTCTGCGCTCGCCCTGCTTCCATTGGCTCTTGGAGGCGACCTTTCTGGCAATGAGATACAGTCCCCTATGGCCAAAGTTATACTCGGAGGACTTTTCTCCTCCACGCTGCTGAACGGGTTTGTCGTGCCGGTGATCTATCTCATCAACTCTAAGACCAAGAAACAAGATTGATGATAGGTCACTTCGACAAGCTCAGTGACCGAAAGCGATGGTTGCTGAGCCTGCCGAAGCACCGAAGCGGTGAAAAGCAACGGTTGCTGAGCCTGCCGAAGCAACAAAGAATTGAAGCGACTAAAAGTACAATGAATATGAAACATTTGAATATAACTAAATTATTATCGGTCATCTGTATCTGTGCGGCAACCGCTTTCGCGGCCTCTGCACAGACCTCCACCGAGACCATCCTCCGCCAGATCGAGGCGAACAACCCGCAACTGAAAGCTGCGGCCGCTGAAGCGGATGCCGAGAGGATCGAGAACCGTTCCGGCGCTCTGCCGGAGAACCCGGAATTCGAATTCAACTACCTGTGGGGAGCCGACGGCATCGGAAACCGAAAAGACTTCCGTGTCACTCAGGCGTTCGATGTGGCGACTCTGACCGGAATGAAATCCAGACAAGTTGCCGGTCAGAACGAACTCGCAGTGCTGAAGTACAAGTCCGAAAGGCTCAACGTGCTTCTGGAAGCGAAACAAGCTTGTATAGATCTGATTTACTACAACGCCTTGAAAGCAGAACTGGACACTCATCTGGCCCAGGCCCAGACCCTCGTCACCTCTTTCGAGAAAAGGCTGAAAGCCGGTGGAGCCAACGTGCTCGACCTCAACAAAGCTAAGGTGCATCTGACAACCGTACGCGGCCAGATCTCACAGGTGGAAGTCGAAAGGCAGACTCTCATGGCAACCCTGAAATCCTTGAATGGAGGTCAGAACGTTGTCCTTGATGATTGCAACTACAGCCTTTCAGATAATCTTCCCGCCGACTTCGAGTCATGGTACGAGTCCGCCTCACAGAAGAACCCTGTCCTGCAATATGTCCGTCAGGAGGTCTCGGTTGGCCAGAAGCAGTTATCCATTGACAAGACAGCCTGGGTACCGGAACTCACCGTCGGCTACATGAGTGAGCTCACGACAGCCGATAAGTTCAGGGGCGTTACTGTGGGTGTGAATATTCCTCTATGGAGCAACGCCAACAAAGTCAAGCAGTCAAAGGCCCGCATCGCTGCAGCCGAGTCCCGCAAGGCCGCTGCCGAGCAGCAGTTCTACTTCGACCTGTTGGCCCAGTACAACCGTGCCGCCAGCCTCAAGGCCAATTCCGAACTGATGCGCACATCCCTTAGCGAAACCGACAGCAGAGACTATCTGTTGACGGCCCAGTCCCGCGGTGAGATCTCGATGATTGAATATCTTGTCGAGACAGACCAGTATTACGAAGCCCTCGAACAGACTCTCTCAGCCGAACGAGATTACCATCAGGCCCTCGCCCAGTTGAATGCCGTGGAGCTATAGGCCCGACTAATCAGTTTGTTTCGGGTGCGAAAGAATCTGTTTTGCACCCGAAGCACAGAAATAATAAAGTATCGGGTGCAAGAAGATGGATTCTGCACCCGATACTTTATAGTTGGACACTACCTGTGATTCTGTTACTCAGCGGCTGCGATGCATTCGATCTCGACAAGCGCTCCTTTCGGGAGGGTCTTGACGGCGAAGGCGCAGCGGGCAGGGAACGGAGCCTTGAAGAACTCTGAATATACGCCGTTCATGGCACCAAAGTCATTCATGTCAGCGAGAAATACCGTGGTTTTCAAAACTTTGTTAAGGTCCGAACCAGCCTGCTCAAGAATGGCCTTTAAATTGGTCAAGGACTGGCGGGTCTGTGCCTCCACTCCCCCTTCAGGGAATGTTCCTGTAGCCGGGTCGATAGGCAACTGGCCGGAAACGAAGATGAAACCGTTATGCTCAATGGCCTGGCTGTACGGGCCGATTGCCGCCGGGGCTTTTTCAGTGTTTATCTGTCTCATAAAATCAATTTTTGTCAAATTTAATCAAAATTACTGATGTAATTAAGGCGTTAAATTGTAAATTTGTGACACGAACATTAAAGCACATTTACCATGGCACTCGAACAACAGATCCAGAAGGACATAATGGAGGCGATGAAGGCTCACGATGAGTCTCGTCTCAACGCTACAAGAAGCATCAAGTCTGAGATTCTTCTCGCAAAGACATCCGGAGCGGAACACGAGCTCTCGGACGCTGACGTTCTGAAAATCATTCAGAAACTTGTCAAGCAGCGCAAGGAATCAGCAGAACTCTACACCCAAGGCAACAGGCCTGAGCTCGCCGAGAAAGAGCTTGCTGAGATGAAGGTGATGGAGACCTACCTGCCGAAGGCGCTTTCTGAGGACGAGGTCAGGAATATTCTTAAAGAGATTGTCGCAGAAGTTGGCGCCACAAGCCCTAAGGACATGGGCAAGGTTATGGGAGCCGCCACTAAGAGGCTTGCGGGCCAGGCTGACGGCAAACTGATCTCGACCATCGTCAAGGGACTGCTCGCGCAATAGTCAGCACATTCTTGAATAGACATCAAATCAGGAGTATGTCAGGGCAAAGATGCCAAGGCGGATTTCCTCTGAAAGACATCCATAAAAATAACAACAACAGCATCTATGATCAAAGAATCACGGAATATCGCTGCTGCTTTTGCCGCGCTGACATTGTCGGTCGCGGCTTTTGCGCATAGTGAAGGGAATATGGTTGCCAAGTCTGCCGAAGAGGCCGGATGTGTTACCGGCGCTTCGACAAACTCAACGACCGGACCGGATCTCTACAAGGAGTTCCAGAACCCGCCGAAGTCTGCCAGACCGAGGGTCTGGTGGCACTGGATGAACGGCAACATCACCAAGGACGGCATCAGGAAGGATCTTCTGTGGATGCAGAAGACCGGAATCGTGGGATTCCACAATTTCGACGCCGGACTGGAGACTCCTCAGATTGTGGACAAGAGGCTCATCTACATGACTCCGGAATGGAAGGACGCGTTCAGATACGCGATCAACCTTGCCGACAGCCTTGACATGGAGATGACAATCGCCAGTTCTCCTGGATGGAGCGAGACAGGAGGGCCGTGGGTCAAGGACGAGGACGCCATGAAGAAACTCGTCTGGAGACAGATTGAGGTCGAGGGCGGCAAGCCTCTCAGTATCAAACTACCGGAAGGATTTGCGGTGACCGGCCCGTTCCAGGACTTCTGCGAGTCGTTCGACGGCATCTCGCAGGTGTTCCTGAAGAAAAAGTTCTACAAGGATATAGCGGTGATCGGCGTGAAACTCTGCGATGCGGACATTAACCTCAAAAACCTCAAGCCTGTCATCACGACAAGCGGATGCAAAGTCAGCGGAGAGGAAATACTTGACCGCATAACGGGCGACAGCGTCGGGGATTACCTTGACATCACGGCGGACAAGGACGGCAAATGCTGGATCCAGTACGAGTTCTCCGAGCCGCAGACCATCAAGTCCGTCGTTGTCTCGGAACTCAGGAGAGACGCGGGGCAATATTCACACACCAAAGAGCTGCTTTACAGCGACGATGGTGTCCACTTCAAGGCAATCCCGCTTTCCTACCAGGCCGCGGCGCAAAGGACCTACGCCATCCCGGCCACCACAGCCAGGTACTTCAGATTCAACCTCAGAGACAATGGAGGAAAGAAGGATTGTGTCTTCGGAATATCCCAGTTCGCCCTCTCGACCGTGACAAGAATCCAACTCGCCGGAGACAAGGCCGGCAACAGTTTCTACCGTCATCTCTGGATGGAGGACACGCCTCACAGCACAGAAGCGGCCCAGCTGGATGATGTCGTGGACCTTACGCCTTACGTCAAGGACGGTGTCCTAGGCTGGACCGCACCGGAAGGTAACTGGCGGATCTTCCGCTTCGGCTACAGCCTGACCGGCAAGACCAACCACCCGGCCTCACCGGAAGCCACGGGGCTTGAGGTTGACAAACTCGACCCGAAAGCCATCACAGAATATTTCAACAACTATCTCCAAACCTACGTCGATGCCAGCGGCGGAAAACTCGGCAAGGGCGGCATTGAATATCTCCTCACCGATAGTTACGAGGCCGGAGCGCAGACTTGGACCGGGAATATGTTCGCGGAGTTCAAGGCACGCAGGGGCTACGACCTTCTCCAATGGATGCCGGCCCTGACGGGAATGGTACTTAACAGTACCGAAGAGACCGAAAGGTTCCTCTTCGACTGGAGAAGGGCCATCGGAGACATGATCACTGAATATCACTACGACCTTCAGAACGAGATTCTCAAGCCTTATGGAATGAAGCGCTACACGGAAAGCCACGAGAATTACCGCGCCAACCTCTCCGACGGAATGGACTGCAAGCGGTACGCCGAGATCCCGATGTCAGCTTTCTGGATGGACTACAAGAAGGGCAACATATTCAATCAGCGCTTCGAGGCTGACGTGCGTGAATCCGCCTCCGTGGCGCACATCTACGGTCAGAACATCGCCGCCGCGGAGTCGTTCACTTCCGACGGCTACAGGGACGGGGCATGGGTCTTCTCCCCTGCTGTCCTGAAGCCGACTGCGGATGCCGCGATGGCCGCCGGACTGAACCGCTTCGTGATTCACACGTCCCCCCACCAGCCGGTTGACGACAAGGTACCCGGACTTGGACTCGGAAAATGGGGCCAGTGGTTCGACCGTCATCAGACTTGGGCGGATCAGGCTCGCTGCTGGACCGACTACCTGTCACGCAGTTGTTATCTGCTCCAGCAGGGACGTTTCGTGGCCGATGTCGCCTACTACTACGGTGAGGACAACAACGCCACCGGCATCATGCTCAAGAAGGTTCCAGCGCTTCCTTACGGCTACAACTACGACTATTTCAGCCCGTCAGTGATCCGTGATCTGGCCAAGGCCGACAACGGAGAACTGACCGTGCCAAGCGGAATGAGGTACAAAGTCCTGATGCTTGACGCCAACGTCAAGCACATGTCAATCGACATCCTGCGAAAGATCAAGGAGTTCGCTGACGCAGGAGTCACCATCTGCGGAGCCAAACCTTCCAAACTCGCCAGCAACACAGGCACAGAGGAAGAGTTCAAGGCTCTTGTGGACGACATCTGGAACTCAGGACGCAAGAACGTGACGGCCGGAGTCCCTGCCGGAAAAGTCCTTTCAGAAATGAATCTCAAGCCGGATTTCAGCATAGCGAACGGGAACAGCAAGGACATCAAGTTCGTGCACAGAAAACTCAGCAATGGGGAAATCTACTGGATCACAAATCTTTCCAAGGACACCAGAGACATCACGGCCTCATTCAGGACAACAGGCAAGAAACCGGTCATCTGGCACGCTGAGGATGCGTCCACGGAACCGGCGGGCTATGAATTTGCGGACGGCATGACGAACGTAAAGATGACACTGACCCAGCATCAGTCCGTCTTCGTGATGTTCACAGATGACACTGATGTAGCCAAGGCCGAACTGCCGCAGGTCTCTTCGGAGACTTTGGCTGAGATCAGCACACCATGGTCTGTCAGATTCCAGCAGGGACGCGGAGCGCCCGAAAGCGCCGCATTCGACAAATTAGCCTCACTGACAGAGAGTTCCGAAGCTGGAATAAAGTACTTCTCCGGAGCGGTGACATATTCAAACACATTCAAGCTGAGAAGAAAGGAAATCAAAGGAAAGGATTCCGTCATTCTGGATTTAGGGGAGGTGAAAGACTTGGCGGAAGTGACCGTGAACGGAAAGAATCTGGGCGTGATCTGGAACGCCCCGTTCAAGGTTGACATCACCAAGGCTTTGAGGAACGGAACCAACACCATCGAGGTAAAGGTCATAAACATGTGGCACAACCGCCTCGTCGGGGATGTCCAGCCTGGGGTGACAGAAAAGATCACTTACACCCAGATGGAATTCTTCAAGCCTGATGAGCCACTGCTCCCGGCCGGACTTTTAGGGCCAGTCAAGGTAATTGGAACAACAGTAAGTAAGTAGAACAATGAATATGAGGAAACTTGTGGCAGCGTTTTTGGTTATGGCGGTCTGCATGCCGGCATCCGCAAAAAAAATGGCCAAACCTGTGTTGCGATTCAATGAGAACCGTGAGTTCAAGGTTCTCCAGTTCACCGACACCCATCTGATTCCTTCAAACGCTACCACTCCTCTGGTCTGGGAGAACATCAGGAACTCTGTCACAGGCGAAAAGCCGGATCTTATCATGCTGACCGGTGATCAGATCTACGCCAAGCCGGCACTTGACAACTACAGGATTCTTCTAGACACCCTTGACAAGTTCGGCATACCATACGGAATAGTGTTCGGCAATCATGACAAAGAGTTCGACCAACCCAACGCGGCTTTGTTGAAGGAGGCGATGTCACGCAGACTTTGCGTGACATCGGACATTCCCGGGCTGCACGGAGAAGGCAATTGCTTCATTGAAGTGAAATCCCACTCCGCTGACACCACAGCGTCCGTAATCTGGTGCTTCGACACGGGAAGCGCATCACAGTTCTCAAAGAAAGAAGTCAAAAGCTATGACTACGACTACGTCCATTCCGACCAAGTTGAATGGTACGGCAAGGGCAGCGCGATGTTCGCCAAAGAGCACGGCGGAAAGCCATTGCCTTCCATCGCGTTCATGCATATTCCTTTACCTGAATATTCCTACGCCTTCAGGGAAAGCATGGGGTTCAAGTCCTACGGCACGCACAGAGAGGCTGTTTGCTGCCCGCACCTGAACTCGGGGCTTTTCTGCAAGATGCTTGAATGCGGTGACGTGATGGGAATATTCTGCGGGCATGACCATGACAATGACTGCTCTGTCGGCTACTACGGGATAATGCTGGCCTACGGACGCTACAGCGGTGCCGCCACGGTCTACAACAATATAGGAATGAACGGCTGCCGCGTCATCGTCATTCACGAGGGAGAGCGCAGACTTGACTCCTACATCCGCCTCCGAGACGGCTCTACCAAGGACATGACGCATTACCCTGAATATTATTGACAATTGAGAGCAAACAGACAAAGGCCGCGGAATTGGTGATTCACCTGCCGCGGCCTTTGTCATATTATGTGGTCAAGTTTACTTTCTTAACATAGGAAGCCAAGTCTGGATGTGCTTGCCTTTCCAGCAGTCAACCGAGGAGTAGTCAACCATCTTGATGTCGCCATCGGTGGTAGGGACAAGGAACTGCATCCTGGTGCCGGGACGCTCTGCGTTTACGATCTTGACCTTGACCTCTCCGTTGGCGTCAGCGACAACCTGAACCGGTTTGTTGTAGTCCGGATCGATGTTCTCGTCACGGGCCAGTACCAGCGGCCCCCACTGCACGGCCTGGAAGTATTTGCCTTCAGGATTGCGGCCGTTCTCGGAAGCCTTGATGAGCTTCGCCTTCATGTCGAAGATGATGTAGATGCTGTCACCGGCCTTCCATTTGCGCTCAAGATTGAGATACCTGCCGGCCTCAACATTGCCGATATACTTTCCGTTGACCTCGACATAGGTGTTCTCGCTCCAAGAAGGAATATGCAGCTTCACGGTGAACTTTTCCTTGGCGGCAGGATCAACGGAGATGCGGACTTCGTTCGCGCGAGGATATTCAGTGACAATTCCAAGCTTGACCTCTTTGCCGGCTGCTGTTTTGGCGGTCACGGTCCCGGCGTTGTAGAGGTTGATGACAGGACCTTCCTTGGACTGCATCGCAGCGATGTAAGGAAGGTAGGACAGACCGCAAGGGCCGCTGAGGTTGCAGCATGTCACTGGCTGGCCGTCAATGTTGGTTCCCCAACCGCTGTTTGTCACCTTCGCCCCGTTCAGAAGATTAACGTAACTGAAGCTCTTACCGTCTGGCTTCATCGCCCCGAGAAGACCGTTGTAGGCATATTTCTCGATGTAGTCAACCGCAGCCGGGTCACCGGTCAGGCGAAGATACTGTGAGCAGTATTTCATCCACGTCACACCAACACATGTCTCCATCATTCGCTTGATGTCCGGATTGGTCTGCTCCACGGCCGTGTTGCTCCATCCCTCACCGTTGAGTCTCGGCCAATAGATGTCGGACCCGGCATTGCCGATGATTGTTATCTCATTGTCTTTCACATCATTGAAAAAGTTGTCAAGGCATGTCTTCCACCTCGGGTCACCGGTGGCTCGGTAATATTCAGCCAAACCCTCCCAAACCGAGGTCATCTCGTATGCCTTAGGGTACGGCTTGCCCACATTGAAGAGATGCTCACCGTCAAAGACCTGCTGGAAGATGTTGCTGCCCTTGGAGGCGCCTGTTGTGACGATGTATTCTGCGAAATCAAGATACTCCTTCTTTCCGGTAAGGAAATAGAGCTTCACCATCGGCTCCAGGATTGACGATGATTCGATCTTAGTCGAACTCCATCCCAAATCGGTGATGCTCTTCTTAGGAGCCGGACCTACCTGGTCGATCACGCTCTTCGCCTCCTTCTCCAACGCCGCAAGGACCCTTGGATCCTGCTCTACATCAGTGTAGTACTGAAGAAGGCCAAGCATCACGTACTTTCTCTCCCAGATGTCTCCGTCACGGTTGCCCGGCTGGTCGTCAACCGCTGTGCAGCTGATGCTGCCGTTGCTCTTCTCAGTGGCCATAAGCTTGTAAACAAGGCTCTTGGTAAGTTCCTTGAGCTTAGGGTCGCCATTGTAGCGGTAAAGCAAAGAGTTCGTGCGGATGCACTTGCCCGGCATCTCACCGAGGGCGAACTTCGGACGTCCTTTGATGAAGTAGTCGATGACCTTGTCGTAAGGCATCACTCCGTTGACCCAATGGTCGATGGAATTCTGGATGTCATCGGCAAAGTAGCCGTTGAAAGTAACGCTTCCTGCCGGAAGCGGCTCAATCACGTCATCGACCTTCTTCAGGTTGTTCTGGGCGAAGGCTCCGACGGATAACAGCATGGCTGCTGCGAAAACGATTGCATTTTTCATTATGATAACTATTGAATATTTCCAAAAGATTACAAAGTTAACATTTTCCGCGCAACTTCCGACATTGGCAAAGAACGAAAAGAACAATTTCATTAAAAAATCAAGGAATATCCCCGGCAAGACGGATGCAGACGGTGAAATACCATCCGCTGGTCTTGGGTAAACCACAAGAGACAAGACTTACGGAAACCGCTTTTGCCGGAGAGGATTTTTGTTCGTATCTTTGTAAGTAAGCGCATCAAATCTGGTTTATGGTAAGAATATTCTGCAAGAACACCGGAACATACAAAGAGTTCCTTGAAGGGACTCCCCTGCTGGACATCGCTCCGGCATTCGAGTTCGACAAACCGTACGACATACTGGCAGCCAAGGTGAACAATGTGGCGGAGGGTCTGAGGTTCAGGGTTTTCCACAATCGTGACGTGGAGTTCCTGGACTATCGCACCTACATCGGACGCAGCTTCTACAGCCGCTCGCTCTGCTTTCTTCTGTACAAGGCCACAAGGGATCTGTTCCCGGAAAGCAGGATGACCATCCGAAGGCCAATCTCAAAAGGTTATTTTTGCTCGGTCTTCAAAAACGATGGAACTTTTCTGACTGAGGAAGATGTGAAGGCGATTGGAGACAGAATGCACGAAATCGTGGAAGAAAACATCCCATTCAGGCGCAAGGAGCTCCAGATCGAGGAAGCCATCAGGATATTCAAAGAATCGGGAGACCTCGACAAGGTGAAGCTGCTGGAGACGTGCGGAGAGGTCTACATCACCTGCTACTCGCTTGGCGATGTGACTGACTACTACTATGATGAACTCGTCCCAAGCACTGGTTACCTCAAGACATTCGGGGTGAAGCTCTGCCATGGGGGAATATTGCTGCGTGTTCCTGACCGTCACCATCCTGAGGATTTGGCTCCGCTTCACGAGCAGCCCAAGACCTTCGAGGTGTTTGCCGAGACGCACAAATGGAACTGGATCATGGGGCTTTCCAATGTCGGGGATGTCAACGAATCGATTCTCAAAGGCAACGCCTCCGACCTCATCCAGATTTCCGAGGCATTGCAGGAGAAGAAGATAGTCCAGATCGCAGAGGAAATAGAGAGACGGCACAACGACCCTGAGAATCCTGTGAAACTGGTTCTCATCACGGGGCCGAGCAGCAGCGGAAAGAGCACGGTCTGCAAAAGGCTCAGCGTCCAGCTGAAGGCCTGCGGGCTGCACCCGATCTCGTTCTCGACCGATGACTATTTCGTCAACCGCGTAGACACCCCGAAACTCCCGGACGGATCCTACGACTTCGACAACTTCGACACCGTGGATCATGAATATCTCCAGAAAGACCTTGTCAAACTACTTGACGGCGAAGAGGTAGAGGTTCCTGAATATAACTTCGTCACAGGCCGCCGCGAGTTCAACGGCAAGAATCTCAAACTGGGAGAAAGGTCCGTGCTGCTGATTGAAGGTCTGCACGCGCTCAATCCTCGCCTGACGGAAAAGGTCCCGGACAAGGAAAAATTCAGAATATTCATAAACACCATCACCTCCATCTCGCTGGACTGCCACAACTGCATTCCGACGAGCGACAACCGCCTGCTGCGAAGAATCGTAAGGGACTACCTCAAGGGGGCGTTCACTGCCCGGGAGTCGATCGCGAACTGGCCGAATGTGCGCAGGGCCGAGGTCAAGTGGATATACCCGTTCCAGGAGAATGCGGACGTCCTGTTCAACTCGGCTTATCTCGTGGAGTTCGCCGTGCTGCGCACCCATGCGGAGAGGATCCTCGCAACCGTGCCGAAGAACTGTCCGGAGTACAGCGAGGCACACAGGCTGCTGAAGTTCCTGCATTACTTCGTGCCGGTTTCGGACAAGGAGATCCCGCCGACATCGCTGATCAGAGGGTTCATCGGAGGAGGAAGCTATTGACATTTAACATCCTGGCCGATGTGGCAGAAGGCTTTTGCGACTACGCTAGCCGGGAGTGACATTAAAATATTCATAGACAACAATTAAAACATCTACCAACAAAATGGCGGACGAAAAGATAATATTCTCAATGAACGGTGTGGGAAAGGTTCTCCCGCACAACAACAAGGTTATTCTGAAAGACATCTACCTTTCATTCTTCTACGGAGCGAAGATCGGCATCATCGGTCTGAACGGTTCCGGTAAATCGACCCTGATGAAGATCATCGCCGGCGTGGAGAAATCCTATCGGGGCGAGGTGGTCTGGGCGCCGGGCTATTCGGTGGGCTACCTTGAGCAGGAGCCGCAGATGGATCCGGACAAGACAGTCATAGAGGTCGTGCAGGAAGGCGTGCAGGAGGTGATGGATGTGCTTAATGAATATAATGAGATCTCTCTCAAGTTCATGGAGCCGATGGACGATGACCAGATGAACGCGCTCATCGAGCGTCAGGGCGAGTTGTCCGAAAAAATCGAGCATCTGGGCGGCTGGGAGATCGATGCCAAACTAGAAAGGGCCATGGACGCTCTGAACTGCCCTCCGGCAGACGCAAAGATCTCCACGCTTTCCGGAGGAGAGCGACGTCGTGTGGCCCTTTGCCGTCTGCTTCTCCGGGAGCCGGACGTGCTGCTCCTGGACGAACCGACCAACCATTTGGACACAGAGAGCATCCAGTGGCTGGAGGCGCACCTGCGTCAGTACAAAGGCACGGTCATCGCCGTGACCCACGACCGTTACTTCCTCGACAATGTGGCCGGATGGATTCTTGAGCTTGACAGAGGCGAAGGCATCCCGTGGAAGGGCAACTACAGCTCATGGCTGGAGCAGAAGACCAAAAGGCTTGAGATGGAGGAGAAGCAGGAGAGCAAGAGACGCAAGACCCTCCAGCACGAGTTGGAGTGGGTGCGCATGGCACCTAAAGCCCGTCAAGCCAAGCAGAAGGCCCGTCTTGGAGCCTACGAGAAACTGGCCGCAGCCGATTCTAAGGAGAAAGAGGCTAATCTGGAAATATACATTCCGAACGGACCCCGCCTCGGCAACAAGGTCATCGAGTTCAAGGACGTGTCCAAAGCCTACGGGGACAAGGTTCTCTTCGAGCATCTTTCGTTCGCTCTTCCTCCTGCCGGAATCGTGGGTGTCATCGGTCCTAACGGAGCAGGAAAGACCACTCTGTTCAGGCTCATTATGGGTATCGAGAAACCGGACACCGGCTCCATCGACATCGGGGAGACCGTGAAGATCTCCTACGTTGACCAGCAGCACAAGAGCATCGACCCGGACAAGACAGTGTTCGAGACCATTGCCGGCAACTCGGAGTGGGTGCGTCTGGGCAACAAGGACATCAACGCCCGCGCCTGGGTGTCCAGATTCAATTTCAGCGGCTCAGATCAAGAGAAACTCTGCGGAGTCCTTTCCGGTGGTGAAAGGAACAGGCTCCACCTTGCGCTGACCCTCAAGGACGAGGGCAACGTCCTGCTTCTGGACGAGCCGACTAACGATGTGGATGTCAACACAATCCGCGCCCTGGAGGACGGTCTTGAAAACTTCGCGGGTTGCGCTGTCGTGATCAGCCACGACCGCTGGTTCCTGGACAGGATCGCCACGCACATTCTCGCCTACGAGGGTGACTCCAACGTGGTGTTCTTCGAGGGCAACTACGCCGAGTACGAGGAGAACCGCAAGGCACGCCTCGGGAACACCGAGCCTAAGAGGTTCAAGTACAAAAAGTTGATGGAATAATATTCGGTCAGACTGTTTTGGTCCGGACTATTCATTAATATTATTATGAGAAGAACTTTGTTCACCGTTCTGGCAATGTGCGTGATGTTTGACGCACATTGCCAGATATTTGTAAAGACGGATGCCTACAAATGGCAGGGAGACACCATCACCCAAGGTGAATTTTTCGCCACTGCCACATCTGAATATGAGATCGTATCGACATATTCAGCGCAACCCGGTTTCAGGATGCCTATACAAAAAACGTGGAAGCTGAAGAATGACATTTCCTCTTACCCTCGGCTTTCAACATCGAACAGGCTTCACACGGCCATCTACAATATGGGACTTGACGAGATGGTCAATGCCGTAGAGCCAGACACAACTCTGCGCACAGGGAAGGAATGGGCCGGAGTATGGACACGTGATGTCAGCTACTCCATACTTTTGTCAATGGCCTATCTTCAACCAGAGGCTTCAATGATTTCTTTGAGAAAGAAAGTTGACTCGGAGGGACGGATCATCCAGGACACCGGCAGCGGCGGCGCGTGGCCAGTCTCCACAGACCGTGAGATCTGGACTGTGGCCGCCTACGAGGTCTACAAAGTGACCGGTGACAAGGAATGGCTGAGGTTCATCTATCCGGTCATAAAACGTTCGCTCGAAACCGATTACAAGTCCGTATATGATGAAAAGACCGGGTTGGTCAAAGGAGAGACATCGTTTATCGACTGGAGGGAGCAAAGCCATCCTAAGTGGATGCAGTGCGCTGACATATTCAACACAGAGACTCTCTCCACATCCATTGTTCACTCAAGAGCCTGGAACGTGTTGGGTGCGGTGGCGGAAGAGCTTGGGGACGCTGAAACCGCATTGAAGGCCAGATCGCAAGCCGACCGGATCGCGCGGGCCGTCAACGCCCGATTGTGGATGCCATCGAAGGGCTGCTATGGAATGTACCTGTACGGCCGTGACAATCTGATAATGAATCCGCGTGTGGAAACCCTCGGTGAATCACTTGCCATTATGTGGGGCATCGCCGACCAGGAACGGGCGAAAATAATAACGGAAAATAATCCCACGACTCCTTTCGGTGCAGCCATCTTCTACCCGCAAATCGCGGATATGCCGGCGTATCACAACAACGCATTGTGGCCTTGGGTGGCATCCTGGTGGGCGCTTGCGAACGCCAAGGCAGGAAACGAGAACGGTGTGGTGCAGGCCATCGGTTCCGTGTTCCGTCCCGCTGCCCTGTTCTGCACGAACAAGGAGAATTTCAATCTTGACAACGGAGATATCGCCACAAGGCTGAATTCCTCGAATATGTTGTGGTGCCTGAGCGGAAATCTCGCCATCACCCACAAGATCCTGTTCGGTATCGATTTCAGAAAAGACTCTTTGGCATTCCACCCGTTTGTGCCAAAAATATTCTCCGGGACACGCACGCTCAATAACTTCAAATACCGTGACGCCACTATCGACATCACAGTGAAAGGACACGGTGACCGGATAAAGACATTCAAACTGAACGGCAAAAAACAGCAGCCATTTATCCTTGCCGGAATGGCTCACGGGAAGCTCAATGTGGAGATCACGATGGATGAAAATGAGATACCTGCTATGAAAGTGAACAATGTCGGCAACCGCAACGCTCCCCTTACCCCGACAACCTGGCTGGAGGGCAAGACCCTTTGCTGGAATCCGATCGAGTATATTCATCATTATGTCGTGATCCGTGACGGCAAACGAATAGCCGAGACCCGTTGCACAACCTACGATGCGACAACTCCAGGCGAATACCAAGTAGTAGGCATTGACGGCAAAGGCATCGAAGGATTCGCCTCCGAACCTCGATCAACACGCTCCTTCGTAAGAATCGAACTGCCTGACGAG
>CAKVBK010000039.1 GCA_934725285.1 uncultured Bacteroidales bacterium
GCCTGCTCCAGCACTTCCGAAATCGGTATATTCCTTGAATTTCCTCTTGCGTAAGGCACTGTGCAGTAGGCGCAGAAGTTGTTGCATCCGTCCTGCACCTTGAGGAACGACCTCGTCCTTTCCTCCGACGAGAACGCCACCATCGTCTCCTTCGAGATTTCCTTGTACTCCGCTGCGCTCAGAGGCTTTTCTTGTGTATGAACGCTACTACTTTCCTGCCCTTGATCCAGAATGTTATCCTTCGGCCCCCGAGCTTGTCGAAGTGCCGTGATTGCCTCTGAAACAGTCGCTTCGACAGGCTCGGTGACCGAATGTGATGGCTCGTCTACCGAGGCCAGTGAGCCGCCAGCAACATCACGAAGAAGTCTCATGGTTTCAGGAACCACCTGTGATTTCTCCTTTGCACCAAAAACAAGTGCCACACCATCGATGGCTTGAAGATCATCCCGGCGAAGCTCCGCGTAGCAGCCGGTCACGATGATTGTGGCATCGGGCGAGGCGCGGTGCATCTTCCGGATCACGTTCCTGCACTTCTTTTCCGCCCTTTCCGTGACCGAACACGTGTTGATCAGGTAGACATCCGCCTTGTCCTCCCACGGCACGACCGTGAGTCCGTTGGCCACGAACCCTCTCTCGTAAGTCGAAGTCTCGGCGTAGTTCAGTTTGCAGCCGAGTGTCAGAAACGCTATCGTCATCCTATAATTTCCAGATTGGTTCACCGTACATCACAGTGACGCGGGACCATGCGCAAGCCCCGTTCACAGGCGGGTTTTTCTTTGAAACTCTGATTTTCAGAAAGAGGATGTCGTCAAATTCTTTGCGGACGGCATCCAAAATTCTCCCGGCCACATTCTCCAACAGGTTGGAAGGTATGGCCATCTGCTCCGCCACGATGTCGTAGATCCTACCATAGTCGATGGTCTTGCTGAGGTCATCCGTCTTAACCGCCTTTTTCAGTTCGGTCTCGGCATGAAAATCCACAATGAACGTGTTGCCTTCCCTCCGCTCATTTTCCAGACAGCCGTGGTAGGCGTGGAACTCCATGCCTTCAAGCTCTATTATACCGTCGTAGCTCATATTCGTAGATATTCAATGCGAAGTTAGCCAAAATCTATGAAAATCTGACATAAAAGACGCAAGTAACCATAACACTTTGCCATCTTTTCGGCTCCGTATTCAAAATGAATTCGTAACTTTGCCATCTATGGCAAAAGGAAAACTTTATCTGATTCCGTCACCTTTGGGGGAATATGACCCCTCGGAGGTCATTCCCGCACCGGTTCTTGATCGTCTTAAAAGCATCCGTAAATATGTGGTCGAGGAGGCACGCACAGTGCGCCGCTACTTATCTTCCGCAGGACTTAAAGGTCATATCGGCGAACTGGAACTCAAGGAATTGAACGAACACACCAAGCCGGTTGAGGTCGAGGCGTTGCTGTCGATGTTCTCGGATCCGGACGGATCTCCGACTGATGTCGGGCTGATTTCTGAGGCAGGATTGCCGGCGGTCGCCGATCCGGGGGCGCAGCTTGTCGCGCTCTGTCATATTCACGGAATACATGTCGTGCCGATGGTCGGTCCGTCCTCACTGATGCTCGCTTTGATGGGATCGGGGCTTAACGGCCAGAGTTTCGCGTTCTGCGGCTATCTGCCGGCCAAGACAGACGAACGCCGCAAGGCTGTCCGTGAGATTGAGAGAAGATCCACGCAATTGAATCAGACAGAGATATTCATAGAGACACCGTACCGCAACGACTCGATGATGTCGGATCTGCTGGCCGCCCTTCAGCCGAAGACACGGCTTTGCATCGCCGCGGACATCACGCTTCCCGATGAGACAATACTCACGAAAACCGTCAGAGAATGGCAGAAGACCAGTTTCACGATTGGAAAGCGTCCATGCGTGTTCCTCATATTGGCATAAACTGATAAACAATAACAATAATGAAAAGGACAATCGCTTTTATTCTGTTTACGGTATTGTTGGCTGTCCCTGCGTGGTCCGGTGACAAGGCTCCTAAGAATGAAAAGGTCAAGAATGTCATTCTTATCATCGGTGATGGGATGGGGCTTGGCGCCACAGCCTCTTGGATGATCAACCAGAATTACGGGCCGACATGTTTTGACAGGGCGCAGTTTGCCGCTGTTGTCAAGACATATTCCGCCAACAGCAAGACGACAGATTCCGCCGCCGCCGCAACCGCTATGGCCACCGGCCACAAGACGAACAACAGCATGCTGGGAATGCTTCCTGACAGCACGGAGGTTCCAAGTATTGCCAGGCTTGCCAAAGACAACGGCCTTTCGACAGGGTTGGTCGTGACTTCCTACGTGCAGGATGCGACTCCGGCCGGGTTCTACGCCCACGTGTGCCGCAGAGGTGACAGAGAACAGATCACGAAAGACTTGATTGAGTTCAGGCCGGATGTGATCATCGGCGGAGGGCGCAAGTACTTTACAGAGAAAAAATATGCTGAAGAGAACATGATTGACAAAGCTGTTGACGCCGGATTCACTTACGTCGAGACCCCGGAGGCGTTTTATTCATGCTGGAAGACTCCGGTCCTTGGGCTTTTGGATGATGGAAGCAAGGTTGAGGAGGCTGAGATCAATTCGGATCTTCTGACTGACCTCGCCGGACACACCTATGAGATTCTGGAGAAGAACAAGAAAGGTTTCTTCGCCATGATCGAAGGATCACACATCGACCATGCCGCACACGCCAACAACACAGACGAGGTCCTTTGGTGGATGGAGGAGTTTGACAAGCTTGTCAACGCGGCCTTTGACTATGCGGACACCCACAAGGGAACCCTCGTTATTGTCACGGCTGACCATGAGACCGGCGGGATCACTTTGGTTCCAGGCAGCAAGGACTACACGAAGGGGGAGAGCGGACTTGATGTGAGATATTCCGCCACAAGCCACACTGCGTCTCCTGTCATCCTTTATTCCTACGGGGCTTCTTCTTGGAAGTTCGGAGGTGTGATGGACAACACGGACATATTCAAGAGAATAAAGAGTGTCCTGATTGATAAGTAGCTCCATTTTATGCTGACCCGCTTATGAAAAAGACTTTTTTGATGTTCGCGGTGCTGATGGCGACAGTGCCGCCGGTGATCGCTGCCTCCGGACCAAAGGACATTATTCCGGTTCCGGTCAAATACGAAACTCTCGATGAGGAATATTCCCCCGAGGCGGATGGAAGTGATGTGCGCATACATCTTGGCGACAGGCGTTTCCGGAGGGAAATTGAAGCCTTGGACCTGGCGGACTTCGCCCGTGACGAGGCTTATAAACTGATTGTCAGCAGGAAGGGGATAGACATATATGCCCTTTCTGAGACTGGTGTGTACCGTGCCAGGACAAGCCTCAGGATGATGCTGGATTCGGATTCAACGCTGACTGTCTGCGGCATTCTGGACTATCCTCGTTTCCGTCACAGAGGACTGATGCTGGACATCTCCAGAAACTTCCGGGACAAGGACTTCATCGTGAAACAGCTCGATGCTATGGCTGAGGTCAAGATGAATACCCTGCACCTGCATCTTACCGATGACGCTGGTTGGAGGATCCAGATTGACGCATACCCTGAATTGACCCGCAAGGCTGCGTGGAGGGTCGGAAGAAACTTCGAGGAATGGAGAGAACTCGGCCGCCAATATTCAGAAGAGGGCTCTCCTCTGGCCTCCGGAGGCTACCTGACCAAGGCAGATGTCAAGGAGATAGTTGAATATGCGGCCGCGAGGCACATCAACATCATTCCGGAAATCGAGCTCCCGGGCCATTCCGGAGAGGTTCTGGCCGCATACCCGGAACTCGCATGCCTTGGCCATGACGGTGCCGGGCGCATTATTTCAGGAGACCTTTGCCCAGGCAAAGAAAAGACTTTCGAGATGTTCGAGACCATCCTTGGCGAAGTGATCGAGATGTTTCCTTATGAATATGTCCACATCGGCGGCGATGAGGCCTCGAAGCAAAGTTGGAAAGTGTGTCCGGACTGCCGTCACAGGATGGAGACCGAACATCTTAAGGATGTCGACGAACTGCAAAGCTATCTGGTGAACAGGATTACAAGGTTCTTGGAGTCCAAGGGCAGACACGCCATCGGCTGGGATGAGATTCTTGACGGAGGTCTGGCCGAAGGTGCCGCCGTGATGTCATGGAGGGGCACGCAAGGCGGCGTCACCGCGGCAAGCATGGGACACGATGTCATCATGTCTCCAGGAGACTACTGCTACTTCGACTCCAGTCAGGACGCTCCGTTCTCGCAGCCGAAATCTTTCAGCGGTTATCGTCCGTTGGAGCAGGTCTATTCGTTCGAGCCGTCAGAAGGCATAGCTGATGAATATGTCGGGCATCTTCTCGGCCTTCAGGCCAACCTTTGGTCTGAGTTCGTGCCGACTGGGGAGTACATGGAGTACCTGCTTTATCCGCGCGCGTTCGCAATCGCCGAGATCGGTTGGAGTCCGGCCGGCGGCAAGGACTTTCCTCGTTTCAGGGAGAATGCCGTTCGACTGGCGGAGAAGCTTCGCTCAGAGGGGTACAACACTTTTGATTTGAGAAACGAGATCGGCCCGAGACCGGAGTCGCTCAAGCCTCTTGAGCACCTTGCCGCCGGAGCGAAAATCACCTATGACGGTCAGAAATACTCAGGTGGCTATCCTGCCGGAGGAGACAACGCCCTTGTTGACGGTAAACTCGGGGGGTGGTTTTACAAAGACAACCGTTGGCAGGGCTTCCTGTGTGATGTTGACGTGACGATAGATCTTGGTGCCGTCAAGGACATTCATTATGTCGGAGCGACTTTCCTTTCGCACACCTCCGCTGAGGTTGGCTTCCCGGTAAGGACCGAGGCGAGCTTCTCCGAGGACGGCAAGACATATTCAGATCCGGTTGTCTGCATCCTTCAGGTTCCTGACAACGATTCATGCGCCCTGTTGAACACTATGGGCACCGCAGTCAACGCAAAGGCCCGTTACATCAAGTACAAGGCTATACGTGACGATGTGGGCAAAAACCGCAACCACGCCTTCATATTCATCGATGAGATTGTGGTTAATTGAATTTTTTTGAATATTTCAATGCAAGATTCCAGAGCGGCGGGATTATGTTATACGTAGCTCCGCTGCTTTACTTGGACTTAAACTACTCTTTGCAGAGCATTATCTGCTGGATGAGATGATCGGTTGACTGCATTCCGAGCGAACCGATACGGCCGAGATTCCTGATGGTTTTCTCGATGTCCCTGTCGATGATCCCGTCGGTCTCTTTGATGCATGTTCCCCTTAGAGCCAATACACATGACTGGACGGCACAGGCCACTCCGGAGGCCACTTTCATCGCGCATCCGACCTTGGCACCGTCACAGACCATACCGGTGATGTTACCGATCATGTTCTTGATCGCCGAACAGACCTGCCCGTAGCTTCCGTCACGCAGGAACACGATCCCGCATGCGGATCCGGTCGAGGCGATCACGCAACCGCACAGGGCTGACAGCTTGCCGAGATATCCTTTAATGTGAATCGCGACCAGATTGCTGAGTATCAAGGCTCTGGCCAGCCGCTCGTCATCGACACCGTATTTCATAGCGTATGCTATAACAGGCATACTCACCGTTATTCCTTGATTTCCGCTGCCGGAGTTGCTCATCGCCGGGAGCTTACATCCTGCCATTCTGGCATCCGAGGCGGCGGCCGTCATACCCATTGCGAAACTGATGAAATCATCCCCGAAGACCTCCTGCTGGTTCTCCCTGATGGCCTTGCCGACACTAAGGCCATAGTCGCCGCTCAATCCTTCACGGGCGAGCGCAAGGTTCAGATCCCTGTCCGCCAGAATGAACTTGATGTCTTCGAAAGCGGCGCTTTGGGCGAATGAATATATCTCCTTGACAGTCAGGTTGTAGTCCAATGTGCATTTTACCGGAGCTGTCTTCCCGTCATCACCTTTCCTGAAGTCTGAGACGGAGGCGTCAAGCCCTGTCTCAACAATCCTGTCGTGATCGTCCTCGATGACAGTCCAGGCCTTGTGTCCAGCGGATACGACCGTGACCTTGACGTAAAGAATCTTAGGGCTGTCGGCGACCTTGATCCGCACCTTGCCAGCATCCACCAAAGCCTTGGCTGTCTCCACATCCTTGTCTGTCAGGTCTTTGAGGACCTCCAGGCCGTATTCGCTCCTTCCGCACACAGCACCGAGGGCCGAAGCGATGTAAAGCCCGACCATTCCTGTCCCTGGGATTCCGACCCCCATGCCGTTCTTAAGAATATTCCCGCTGACCTCTACGTCAAGTTCATATTCATAAAGCTCCGGAACTTCTGTTTTCATGATTTCCGTGGCTTTGGCTGCGGCAAGCGCGACCGCAATCGGTTCTGTGCAGCCTAACGCCGGCTTGACTTCCTTGTGCAGGAGTTCGATGAGTTCGGCTTCTCTTGGATTCATAATTAGCTATTTGTCAAGAAATTTCATTATGTCCTTAATCAGTGATTCGGTGCATGCTTCATCCTTGATGACCTCGATAGGAAAGCCTATGCAGACAGTTCTGTAGCCATTGCCCTCGAAGCAGGTTCCGGCCGAGATGTTCGTGTCGCCGTAGCGCAGGAAAGACTGAGCCTTGTCCGATGACGGCACGATTCCGTCCGGAGTCTCCACGCAGTAGATGAACGGATTTCGATCCTTGTGGAAACGAATTTCCGGTTCGCTGAGACTGATGGAACCGTTGCTCTTGGCTTTCACTGTCGCATTGCGGCTGGCATAGTTGGTCATCCATCGGTAGCCGAGGGTCTTCTCCACGAATTCCTTGGTGGAGACGGTGTAGGCGCTGTCTTTTTGCACAGGATAGATTCCGTCCCAGATATCCGTGCCGATATTCGCTCCGGAAACGAGCACGTTTCTGCCATCTTCGGTGTATAGCTTGATAGCCTTTTGGAGATCTGTAGGGAACACTTGGAACCTGTCCGCTACCTTGCCCGTGCCGACAACCGTAGTGATCTGTTTTCCACAGATGAGGTCAATCGCAAGGTCTTTCGCGGCGAGTGACCTGTCGGCGGTGAATGCGGCCACACTCGAAGAATGGAAAGCATATCCGGCCGCCATAAGAGCCTTCCCGTGGATTCCGCAATAGTCGAACGTGTTCCCGGCGAAGACCTTTCCTGCCTCATCTGTCCAAGCCGCCCCGAATCCCGGATTGTCATCATCCAGCCAAGGCAGCTCACGGCGGAACTGGTACTGAGGCCCTATGAAATTGATCTCCCTTATGTATGGAACACCGGCATCAAGGTCAGCGTTGAATCCGGCATATTCCGGAGAATCGAACCAAGCAGGAGCGGAGACTCTGGTGAAGTTGTTGACAACCAGCACATTCTTGCCGTTGCCCGACTCTGGGACTCCGACGCTTAAAGTCTCGGACGGGAAGCTCTTGCCGCCATCATTGAAGGCGACAATCCGGTAGCTATAGATGTGACCCGAAACAATTGAGACTTCGGTCGAGATCTCATCGCCAGACACCTTGACATTGTCCAGTACACGGCCGTTGTCAAACGCCCCGTCATCAATCCTTGTCTGGAGAATATATCCGGTAGGAGAGGCTGTAGCCTCAAGAGAATCAACAGTGGCTTTCCAGCTCAGTCTCACCGAACCGGAACCGTTGAATGATGTGGCGAAGGAGTTGACCGGAAGCGGTTGTACGGCATATTCGCACCCATAGCGTGCGCTGAGGTATTTCAGCATTCCTTTATAGACCGCCCGGCTGACCGTGAAACGGAACGAAGGATCGAGCCCGAATTTCATATCTGCGAAATTCTGGTGGGAAAGAAGCTCAAGCAGCATCGCCGGAACCGTGGCCGTGCGCGATTCGCTGTATGAACGGTCCCACAAGCCTCTTCTGCTCCATTCCGGATTGAACTCCCTGCGTATGTCATTCACGATTTCTGTCTGCACGAAGTCCGCGTACATCCTCTGCTGAAGCCTGTCCTCACCGTTGGCGAACTTGTCGCTGCCGTCGCACATCAAGGTGTAGATGGAAAGTGTGCCGATGATCGAGTCGTCAGGCGTTGTGCCGGCGTCAGTGTGGAACGCGAACGAAAGGTCTATCGGAATATTCAGGCCGTCCGCTTTGGGATTGGTCCTTGATCCGCCTGACATCCAGCCTACCCACGCCCCTCGGTCACCGTAGTCGGATGTGTAGTCATTGTCGTATTTGCCCAGGATTGTGGAATCCGCTCCGGCCCATTGCATCCAGTAGAGCGCCCCTTCCGTGAAAGACGGCATTCCTGAGGTGGAATATTCATTGATTGGTTGACCTTTAAGACCTCTCGCAACCTTGCCCATTCCGCCGCCGAAACGCACCGCGTCGGCCGTGATGACGGCATTCCTCGCCACATTGTAGCCTTGCGGAACGCTGTTGTCAAGAATCACGCATCCATCGGAACCTTTGCCGAACTCGAATGTCCCGAGGTATATCCAAGTGCCTCCTCCCATTTTTTGGTTGACGATGAACTCACTCTCGCCGCCCAGGTGCCTGACAGTGTAATGGGCGCATGAAGTGCTGTGCGGCAGGCTCTTGTAGGAAATGTAGACTGAATATTCCCCACGCTCGGGAATGTCAGGGATCCAACGCGCCTCGGCAGCCTTGTCCCTGTGGCTCTCACGGCATTCCGCCTGACGGGCTGTGCCCATCCGGAACGGATTCTCCAACAATGAATATGTAGCCTTGGCATCAGCGAATCCCACTCCGGCATCGGACCAAGTCCCTGTCTCTGAATATCTTCCCTCGATCCTGACTCCATCTCCACGTCCTTCCTCGAATGCCGGGTCATTGTCCGCGATGACCTCGTTGGTCTGTGGATCCCTCTCTCGCGGAGTCATCACGTAGGCTCCCGCGTTCTCAAGCATCGGAATAAGGAACGGGAGGACATAACTCTGTGTGTACATGTCCTCGACGGTCTGGAACATCGGTGCCCGCTGCCATTCCCAGCGGTCGGTCTTTTCCTCGAAGTAACGTCCGTGGCTTTGCCACAGGGCGATGTTGCGTCCTGTCAGACCTTTTGCGAAGTCAGGTTCCCCGACCGGGGTCACAAACGGATGGACATTGCGGAAGTCTTTTGTCCTGAATTTGTTATCTATGGGCGAGCCATCGCTGTTTATCTGTGGCATAGCGTAGGATTCCAGCCTGTTCTTTCCTATGAACAGATTCCCGATACCGTACTTTGAACAAGATTCCGGCATCATATCGGCAAGCGTATTCCTTAGCCAAGCCACGTCTTCTGCCCGCCAAGGAAAATCTCCCATGGCCGGAGTGAAATAGAAGTCCAGTGAATAACCTCTTCTCACCACTTTGTTGGCCTTTACGACAGCCGAGACCCCTGTTCTTTCCACGATCAATGTCTGAAGAGAATCGACCGCATCCTTGAAGTCCTTGGCAGATTGGGCATTGAGGCAGACTGTCGGCGCCAGAATGACGGAAAATATGGTTATCAGTCTTTTGAGCATATCGGTGTGTTTATTTCTTGAACATCAGTAATTCCGCAAGCAACGTGATCAGCGATGCGCTGGCAAGTGCGGTGAAATCAGCCAGAAAATCCATAGGGTCTCCGCTTCTGTAGGACGTGAAAGACTGCCCGATTTCCGTTCCGGCAGCCACAGCGCATCCTACGACAAGAATGATGGCCACGGCAAGTAGTATTCTCCAGAGTTTCTTGCTTTGCGGGCGGAACGCCGCATAGCAGAGGATCGGGAACGGAAAGAACATTATGAAATGGATGACCTTGTCCATAGGTATTCCCCACAGGTTGTCCTGCCCTATCTGTGGCAGATCGTTGAAATGCCCGAAGCAGCAGTACGCTACGGCGCAAAGGTACATGATGAACAACAGTATGGCCAGAATTCGTTTTTTATTCATATCCATCGATTTATCTCAGAATCAATTCTCCGAAGAACTCGGGTCTGTGGAAATCCGGTTTGGGAGTCTTGATGGGGTTCCAGCTCAGGAAATGCGGGTGGGCCGTCTTGTCTCCGCACTTGTAGAAATTGCCGCGAAGGCTGACAGGCAGGTTGTCTCTGTCGATCCCTATCAACTCGAACGGGATCAGCATCGCGACAGTCCAGCTGAAGATCCTGTCATTGATGTTCACGGCCTTGCGCTCCAATGAACTGTGCCTGATGACGCTTGACAGAAGTTCCGGGCGGATGAGGGCCTTGTTGATCCGGCTTGTCCTTTTTGATGCGAGCAGCGATCCGATGCAAGTCAGCTCGAAATTGTAGTATGTCCCGTCGTATGGGTCCGTGACGAAGAACTCGCAGCAGCTGTCTTCCCAGCTGTTTCCGTTGTCCTCAAGGGCCGTGGCGCGGAGATCAAGCCCGCGCACATGGAACATCACCGCGAGATGGGTTTTGGTACGGGCGATCGAGCCGTTGCAGTCAGGAATGTACGGAGCGTCCTTGGGCCAGTCGCATTCGCAGACGGCGAACTTGGACGCACCTTTTTCCATCGCAAGATCAAGCTCTTGCATATTCATCATCTCCAGTCCTTCCAGCAGAGGTACCCTGATTTGTCTTACAACGTTTTTCATTTCCTTCCGTGAATTATCCATACATGCTAAAGTGCCTGCATGTCGTTGAGTTTCTTGTAGTAGCCGTTCAACGCGAGAAGTTCGTCGTGTTTCCCGCGCTCCACGATGTGCCCCTCGTCCATGACGATGATCTCATCTGCGTTGCGGATCGTCGAAAGCCTGTGGGCTATAGCTATCGTGGTCCTCGTGGACATCAGACGGTCAAGGGCCTCCTGCACGATCTTCTCGGATTCGGTGTCAAGAGAAGCTGTGGCCTCGTCCAGAATCAGTATCGGCGGGTTTTTCAGAATCGCCCTGGCTATGCTGATCCTCTGGCGTTGTCCGCCGGAGAGTTTCACACCTCTGTCTCCGATGTTGAAATCATAGCCGCCGTCTTTCTCCATGATGAATTCATGCGCGTTGGCGATCTTCGCCGCCTCGATTACGCTTTCCATCGCGGCGTTCTCCACTCCGAAGGCTATGTTGTTGAATATCGTGTCGTTGAACAGGATGGATTCCTGGTTCACATTTCCGATGAGACTTCTCAGATCGGCTATCCTGACATCCTTGATGTTGATGCCGTCAATCGTGATGGCACCGCCCGTCGGATCATAGAATCTCGGAATAAGATCCACGAGGGTGGATTTTCCGGCTCCGGAAGCGCCCACGATGGCGATTGTCTTGCCTTTCGGAATGTCCAGGCTCACGTCGTCAAGGATCATCCGGTGTCCGTCCGGATAGCGGAAATTCACATGGTCGAACGAAAGCTTGTCATTGAACCCGTTCAAGGTTTTCGGCTCCTTGGATTCCACGATGTCGTTCTCGGCGTCCAGAATCTTGTTGATCCTCTCCATCGAAGCCATACCTTTAGGGATGGCGTACCCTGCCTTGGCGAAATCCTTGATGGGGTTGATGATGCTGTAGAGAATCACCATATAATAAATGAATATAGGAGCGTCGACGGTCGATTTTCCTCCAAGTATCAAGGTGCCTCCGAACCAGAGCACGATCATGATCAGCACCGTGCCGAGAAATTCGCTCATAGGGTGGGCGAGGGACTGGCGGATTGTCACCTTGTTGTTCTTCCTCCTCATCGCCTCGGTGACGTTGTCGAATCTGTCCGACATCTTTTTCTCGGCGATGAATGCCTTTATGATGCGAAGCCCTCCGAGAGTTTCCTCCACCTGAGCCATGACGTCGCTCCAAAGCTGCTGCACTTCAAGCGATTTCCTTTTAAGGTTCTTTCCCACGACTCCCATCACCCACATCATCACCGGGGCGAACAGGATCGTGAACGCTGTCATCTGCCAGCTGATCACCAACAGGGCGGCGAAATAGAAGAAAATCAGTATCGGGTTCTTGATGAGCATCTCGATGGATCCAGTGATTGAGTTCTCCACCTCCTGCACATCACCGCTCATCCTCGCGATGATGTCTCCTTTCTTCTCCTCGGAGAAAAAGCCGAGGGGAAGGGCCAGGATCTTGTTGTAGATGTCCATCCTTATGTTCTTCACGACACCGGTCCTGATCGGCACCATCACGGCCGACGAGCCGAAGTAGCATGCTGTCTTGAGAGCCGTCATCACCACCAGGAATATGCACAGGAACAACAGCACCGTGGAAGCGCCCACAGAGGAGATCTGCTGCTCCAGCATCCAATACACGTTCGACATAAACGCGTCCCCAAGGTCCTTGAACGGCATTTGCCAGACCTCGTCCCACGGGGTGAATGAATATACCGTCTCGTTGATCTTGAACAGGATGCGCAGGATAGGCACGATGATGGCGAACGAGAAGATGTTGAACACGGCCGACAGGATATTCAGAATAATCGAGCCGGCGAGATATTTCTTGAATGGAGCGACATATCGCTTTATCATTGACCAGAATTCTTTCATTGTCAGAGTATTTTTTCCAACCAGTGGAAGATCAGGAATATTCTTTTGCGTAAAACTTCGTAGTCGAGGGTGTCGGCAGTGTCAGTGACTTTGTTTGTGCGCATCGTGATTCCGGAAGTGAAGACGACGCATGTCGCCCCCTCACGTGTGAAAACTTTCTGATCACCGATCCTGCTGTGGAACATTTCGGTGAAATTCCTGCTGCCGTAGTAGCTTGTGGAAATGTCCAGCCCGAGCCCTTTGCCTTCATTCGCCCTTGTGTATTCAAAAGTGTACTGGCCGCCGCTGAGCATTATCAGGTAGTCTTTCCTTTCTTTGTGGAGAGGTTCCAAGGAACTACCGAGGATGTCCAGGACCACCACCGCATTGATCTTGTCTTTGGTTATCGCCTCTCCGTTCACCGGATCCTTGAGATTCCCGTTGGAAATGTCCTTCCATAGAGCCTCGGCTCCGGCTGAATTCCTCTCCCTGGCGTCAAGGCCTGCGAAGATTATGTTTTTCCCGTAGGATCTGCCGTAGCCTTTCATCTTGTTGAACATGTCAGCTATGCTCAGCATCGCCACCACTCCTGAGGCATTGCAGTCGGCTCCAGGGTAAATGTTCCCGTCTATTATCCCGTGACTGTCGTAATTGGCGGTCACGATAGTGTACAATTCTCTGGCTCCATCCCTTTTCCCCGGCAGAAAACCGAGAATGTTGCGCCCAACCACATCACCGACCGGAAAAGAACGCCCCCAACTGTTGCCGAACGGCTTAAGCCCTGCGTTCTCAAACCTCCTTGAGATCCAAAGCGCGGCCTCCGCGGCACCTTTGCTTCCGGTGGAGCGTCCCTTGAATGTGGTATCGGAAAGATATTCGACCTGTCTTTGCAGGTTCTCTGTCAAAATGATCTTCTCGGCGTTGCGCCCGGACGGTACCATTTTGGTGGTTGTCTGTTGCGCGAAAACCTCCTCAGCGGCCACCGTGAGGAGAGCGAATATGAAAAATTTACTTAAAAGCGTCTTCAAGGCACGATAAATGTTTATCTTTGCAAACGACAAAATTAGGAATTTTAAGCCTTAAAGTAAAATATATTTGTATGAAAAGGTCTGTGCTGTCTCTGTTTATCCTTTTGTGCTTCGCTTTGGTGTCCAACGCGCAGTACGACAAGGACGTGTTCAATTTCAGAGGCCGCGCGGCTCTCGCGGAAGGAAAGTATTCCGAGGCCATAAGCCATTTCAATGTGCTTGCACGTCTGGATTCGACGGATTGCTGGACCTTCTTCTACAGAGGGATCGCCAAGTACAACCTTGGGGATCTCCGTGGAGCGCAGGCCGATTTCAACACGTCCGTGCGCCTGAATCCGGTCTTTACCAACGGTTACCATTTCAGGGCCATAACACTCAGCCGTTTCGGCAAGTACGACGAGGCTTTGAAGGATCTTGACCGCGCGATGGAACTCCGTCCCGGACTCAATGGATTGTATTTCAGCAGGGGAGTGACATATTTTCTGGCCCAGCAGTTCGACAATGCCGTGTCGGATTTCGACCGCTACATCAGGAAGGAGCCAAAGGATCCGTCCGCTTATCTTAACAGGGGTGCCTCCTATCTTTTCCTCGGAGACACGACCAAGGCCTTGGAGGACTACAACAGGGCGATAAAACTGGATCGTTTCGATCCCGAGGGGTACATCAGGCGCGGACGTGTCTATGCGTTGAGAAAAGACTACAAGGATGCCATCGCTGACATGGACAAGGCCATAGGTCTGGACACGACCAACACTTTCGCCTATTTCAACAGGGCGTTGATGTACTACGACCAGAACAACTACAACGCCGCGATGGGCGATCTGAACAGGGTTCTGAGGGACGAGCCGGGCAACGCGCTGACACTTTACAACCGAAGCCTGATCAACGCGCAGGTAGGAAATATGGATGATGCGCTCGCGGATATGGACCGCGTCATCAACATCAATCCGGAGAACGTGCTCGCGTACTACAACAGAGCCTCCTTCTTCGTCCAGATGGGACGTTGGCTTGACGCTTTGGACGACTACGACAAGGCCATCGAGCTATACCCTGATTTCGCCAAGGCGTATCTGAACCGCTCCTATGTCAAGAATATGCTCGGCCGGACAAAGTCCTCGAAACAGGACTACGACATAGCTCAGAAGAAAGTGCAGGAATACCGCGCGAAGAACGCCGCAGAAGAAGGGTCATTCGCGGACACGACCAAGAAATACAGCTCCCTGATCGCTTTGGACGCCGACTTCGCCAAGAAGGATTTTGACAACGAGCTTCTGCAGAACAGGGACATCAACATCCGTCTGAAGCCGCTCTACAAGTTCAGCCTGGCGACTCGGCGCGACAACCAGAACTATGCCCTCAAACATCGCTACGAGAATCCTTTGATCGACAAGTTCATCTCGGATTCTCCGATAGTTATGACCGTGTCCAATTCCGATTCCCTTGCAAAGCCTGAGTTCGCGCACGGAATCGACGCATCTCTTTACGGTGATTCCTATCTGGCCGCAGGCGATCCTAAATCTCTGACTGAAGCTGACAGGGCTTTCATCAAAGGACTTTACGATGTGCAGTCAAAGCAGTTCACATCGGCCTTGAACCAGTTCGACGCGGCGGTGAACGCTGACAGCAAGGGACAATATTCAGAGTACTACAAGGCGTTCTACCATTTGAACAGAGGCGTGCTCCGCGCCGAGATGATCGACTTCATCTCGTCCATCGAGAACAATGTACAGACATTGACTATGGATGACAAAGGAACCACCAGAGCCCGAGTGCGCGACCAGGTCAGCAGGACATACGACTATTCCGAGGCCATAGAGGACATGCTTGCGGCAGACAGGATCATGCCTGGAGTTCCTTATGTCTATTTCAACCTGGGCAATCTCTACTGCCTGTCCTCCAAGTTCGTTGAGTCAGTGGACAACTACACTAAGGCGATCAACATCTATCCTTACATGGGGGATGCCTACTACAATAGAGGTCTGGTTCTTATCTATCTGAAAGACAAGGAGAAAGGATGTATAGACCTTTCTCGCGCCGGTGAACTTGGCGTTGGGGACGCCTACAGCGTGATCTCGAAATATTGCGAGGAGGAGAAGAAGTGATGCTGAAGTTCCTGAGTCTTTCCAGCGGCAGTTGCGGCAACTGTTATTTCCTTTCGGACGGGAAGTCCGGACTTCTCATCGATGCCGGAGTGAGTGTGCGTCGTCTGAAGAAGACCTTGATGGAACACGGGCTTGGTACAGACTCATTTCAGGCTGTCCTTGTAACCCATGATCATCTTGACCACATCCGCCATCTTGGCTCCTACTGCAAGCATCTGAAAAAACCTGTCTATGCCACCTCCACGCTTCATGAGGCTCTGGCACATCACACGTTTACAAGGGATTACATCACGGATTTCCGTCAAATCCTCCCGGATGGCGAGCC
>CAKVBK010000040.1 GCA_934725285.1 uncultured Bacteroidales bacterium
CTTGAAAGTGCGCAGATTGTCCTCAAGATGCTCCTGATAGACCATCCCGCTGAGAACAGTCAGGATTCTCGGGTACGATCCCACGAATCTGAACGCCCACGAAGCGAGAGAGGCCTTCGGGTCGCGCTCCTTGAGCCTGTTCACGACGCTTTCCGCAGGATTGGCCAGACGGCCGCCCTGAAGAGGCTCCATTATCACTATCGGGATTTCTCTCCTGTCAAGTTCGTCGTACAGGTACTCGGCGTTGACATTGCGCTGACCGTCAGCGTGTTTCCAGTCGAAATAGTTCATCTGGATCTGTACGAAATCCCAGTGGTACTTGTCGTGCAGTTTCAGAAGCTCGTCGAACTGTTGTTGGTTGCCGTGGAAGGAGAGGCCGAGCTGGCGGATCTTGCCTTTCTCACGGTCTGCCTGAAGCAGATCCATCATCCCGTTGTTCACGAACCTGTCATCGAAAGCCTCAAGGCCTCCTCGTCCGAGAGAGTGAAGCAGGTAATAGTCCAGATAGTCCGTCTGGAGGTATCTGAACGAATCATTGTACAGCTTCAGGGATGCGGCTCTGGAGTGGTCGCTGAAGTTGGACAGCTTCGTGGCGATGTAGTAGGAGTTTCTTGGATGCCTTGCAAGAGCGTTGCCGACAGCCTCCTCGGAAAGTCCCTGAAGATAGACCGGTGACGTGTCGTAGTAGTTCACCCCGTGAGCCAAAGCGTAGTCAATCAGCTTGTTGGCGTTGTCCTGGTCAACGATGTCCTTGCCGTTTTCGTCTTTCTTCATTGTGAAACGCATGCAGCCGTAGCCAAGCAGGGAGACCATGTCCCCGTTGCCGGGATTCTTTCGCATCTCCATCTTGCCGTTCTCAAGGACATCCTCAGAGTTACCGTCAAGGATGGTTTCGGCTGTTTTCTTAGGGGCGCATGCACCGGCAAGAGCTACGGCTCCCACGGCCGCTGTCCCTGCACCGGCCCGTTTGAGAAATTCTCTTCTATTAATATTCTCGCTCATATTCAACTTGAACTATCGCAAGCAGACAATTACTTACTGAAAAAAATGTTTCTTGTTCGAGGTGATTGCCCACCAAATCAGTCTATGTTACCCCTGCCCAAAATTCCTGAAAATGCGCCTTAACCGTGTGGCAATGTAAGGTAAATTAGGAACCTTGGAGCCATATCATTCCGGTTATGCGTTGTGGTGGACACTATACCCGTTGACAGTGATGGCACTGATCGGGCGGGACGGGCAGAGATTCTCACACGCTCCGCAGCCGATGCACTTCTCCTCGTTGACTGACGGGATTCTTGGGCTGTTCTTGTCCTCAGGATTCTTCTTGACCATACTGATCGCTCCGACAGGGCAGTGGCGGGCGCAGTTGCCGCAGTGTACCCCGTCCCTGTTGACCACACAAAGGTCGTAGTCAACGCTGGCTGTACCGACTTTCCAATCGGTCTTCTCTTCCGGTGTGATTTTCAGTATGGCTCCGGCCGGGCAGACCTCCGAGCATTTCACGCATTCCGGCCGGCAGTAGCCCTTTTCAAAAGACATCTCCGGCTGCATCAAATGTTCGAGTCTTGAGGACGGTCTGAGAACATTGTTAGGGCAGACGGTCACGCAGAGCTGGCATGCCGTGCAGTGTTGGTAGAAATTATCTATGCTCTGTGATCCGAACGGAGTGACCGGATTCTTTCTTGCAGGAATCTTCTTTGGAATGATCTCCGCGAATCCGCCGTCACGTTTCTTGTCCTTTATCTCCTCTTCTTCGGCCTTCGTCGGAATGGAAGACATGAGTGAGCCTCCTATGACAGCGGCGCCGCCGACCAAGAATGCTCTTCGGCCTTTGTCCGTCGCTTCGACAGGCTCGGCGACCGATTCAGTGGTAGATTGACCTCCAGAGGTGCGTTTTTTCGCATTATTGCTCTCGTCAGAGGTGATTTTACTCCCGACTGGAGCGCTTTGTGGCGTTTTTGCTCCAGTGGAGTCCGAACTGTCAACATCATTAGAACCAGCGGAACCGCCTCCCCATGCGAAACGGTACTTGAGCGCTCCCAGCCTGCACGAGTCGATGCAGTCGAAGCAGTCCACGCATCTGCTGTAGTCAATCTTGTGATTATCAACGTCAATGCACGCAGCCTTGCACTTTCTTTCACAGGCGTGACAGCTCTTGCACTTTGACCTGTCGATCATCGGGCGGAACATCGCGAACCGTGAGAAGAAACTAAGGACCGTCCCTACCGGACAGATTGTGTTGCAATAGGTTCTGCCGTTTTTCCATGCAAGGATAACCACCACGGCGAACGTGATTGCAGCGATGATCAATGTCGGCAGACTCTTGAGCCATACCTCCTTTGTGACAAAAGCGTAGCTGTTTTGTCTCTCGGCTATCCATGCGAGCAGATTGTTGCCCCACTGCCAAACCGGCGCGAGCAGACTCTGCACCATTCTACCGTAAGCGCTGTATGGAGCCAGAAGCGCCACAAGCGCATTGAGCCCAGCGACCAACGCGATCACAAACAGCACCAGCATCCCATAGCGCAGCCATTTTATTTCCTTTGAATATGTGAACCTTGCCTTCTTGCCTTTTCTTCTGGAACTGAGATTGGATACGCAGTCCTGGAACACACCCATAGGGCAGATCACCGAGCAGTATATTCTGCCGAAGATCAGCGTGAGAAGCAGAAGAACCGCCACCACGACCATGTTGAGAGCCAAGACAGCCGGCAGGAACTGGATCTTGGCCAGCCAGCCGAACCAGAGATGGATTGTTCCGGTGAAGTCCAGAAACAGCAGTGTGACCGCGACGAAGCAGACAGCCGCCAGAATGATTCTAATTTTTCGGAGCATAGTTTTGTAAGCCAAATTGTTCCGTAAAAATAATGAAAAAATCTGAAATGGTTGTTGATATGATAAGAAATACTGTCAGGCAGAGTCGCTTCGACAAGCTCAGCGACCAAAAACAATCTGCTTCATTCTGATGCTGGGGCTGTCGAAGCACCGAAAGGACAAATGAATCAAGCTTCTCAATCCAGAATGATGAGCGCGATCGACCTGTGTGAGAACGTCAGCTTGACGACATCTGAGGAAGCCCGGTTGAGAGTGGCCTGCCACCAATTGTCGAAAACTACTCCACTTGTCTGCCAAACCAATCCTTCTGACTTGATGTTCAAGGAATTGTCTGGACTGAATACAGACACGGCTCTGCCTTCTCCGACAAACAGTTCACATGAGCCAGTCACGGCGAAAGCGGTGGAGTAGTCGGACACGACATCAACATAGACTTTGCCCTCTTCAGGATTTCCGCTTGCCCCGTAAAGCCGGGCATATTCCATGACCTGTCCGAGGTTGCCGATGGTGTGGGCCTCACGCTTGCCTGTCGCGCCAAGAATATGCACGCTCTTTACTTCCGGCCAATGCTTCAGCAGGTAGCGGAACGCCTTGGACTGGTCGTTTGTCTCTTGTTCCTCCGCCCTTACAGCGATGCCGGAATATTCCTTCATCAGCCTTTTGGAAAGAGAATCCATGTCGCCGATTATGACATCAGGGTCACGGCGTTCTTTGAATATCTTGTCGCGGTTGCGTAGAAACGCCTTAAGCGCCCCGTCGCAGCAGATGATGACGTCGGCTTTGCGGAGGAGCTCGCGGGGATATTCCTTTCTGGGGAAATCTCCATTGCAGATGATGACAGCCTCCATCATGCCTTTGTCTTGGCTATCTCGGCCTTGGATGTGCCTGCGGTGGTGCTGTAGGTCTCAGGCTCACGGAATCCCGCGAGGAAGGCCTTGATGTCCATCCTCTTCTTTCCGGCTATCTGCACGTCTTTAAGGGAGACGGCTCCATCGGCTGTCGTGATGTACATGTACGTCTTGCCGTCGGTTATGATCTTGCCCGGAGCGGCCTCTACGACGGTTGGTGAGCCTTGCCGGAGCGTGTCGTCAAGAACCGGACCCTCAACCTTTTCCGCCGAGAAGATCTTCAACTGGGTCGGAACACCGCCTTCCTTCACTAATTCCGTGAAGGCGGCAGGATAAGGACTCAGACCACGAATGAGATTGTAGACCTGTTTCGTGGAGTCGTTCCAGTCAATGTGACAGAGCTCGCGCGAGAGTTTCGGGGCCGGCTTGAGCACCTCGGAACCCTGGATGAAACTCCTTTGGGTGCGGGTGTCCACATTATGCTCGATGATGCCCTGAGTGGTCTGAACAACCAATTCCGCACCGATTCCCATAAGCTTGTCGTGAACGTCTCCGGCGGTGTCTGTGTCAGAGATGTTGATGCTTTGGCGCAGAATGATCCCTCCTGTGTCGATGTCCTTGTCAATCATGAAGGTTGTCACTCCGGTCCTGGTCTCTCCGTTGATCACGGCCCAGTTGATAGGTGCGGCTCCACGGTACTGCGGCAGAAGCGCGGCGTGCAGGTTGAATGTGCCGAGCTTAGGCATACCCCAGACCTCTTCCGGCAACATCCTGAAAGCCACCACGATGAAGAGGTCGGCCTTCAGAGCCTTGAGTTGCTTCAAAAACTCCGGATCCTTCAGTTTCACAGGCTGGAGTACAGGAATCCCATGCTCCACGGTGAACTTCTTGACGGCGCTTTCGTTAACCTTTTGTCCGCGGCCGCTTGGCTTGTCCGCCACTGTGACCACACCCACGATGTTGTACTTCTGCTCCAGAAGTGCCTGCAAAGGAGCCACCGCGAAGTCCGGTGTGCCCATATACACGATTCTGGTCTTCTTGAATATTCCTGCCAACATGCTTTTAGTCTTTCTCCACCAGTTCTTTAAACTGTCCAAATTAGAAATATCCGTGTCGTGGACCGCTTTCCACGTCAGGAACAGACCTGTCGGCAGCAAGATGAGCGCCGACGCGAATGCCCCCATAAAAGTGCTGATGCTTCCATCCCTCGCAAGCTTGACACCCGTGATGTCCACTATCCAATAGAGTACGAAGAACAACAGTGAGACTATGGCCGAGACTCCGATACCTCCCTTTCTGATCAGGGCTCCGAGAGGGGCTCCGATGAAAAACATGATGAAGCATGCGAGCGCCTGGCCGTAGCGTCGTTGGAACTCAAGGGCTGTCCATCGCAGGCGGACCGTGTAGTCAAAGGCGCCGAACTCGTAGCTTTCGAGGTTCGATTTGAGCTGCCTTGCGTTGTCGGCCGCTCTCTCCAAGGCCTGGGCTGTGGCCCGGTCGTCCTTGAAGCTGAGATATTCAGGATCATCGAAATTCCTTGAAATCCCGTTGGACGTGGTGTCAAGCTGTTTGTTCTGGGTGAACAGGTAAGAAGCCGCCGTGGTGTATAGCTGCTGAGACTTGGTGCTGTCTCTTTGCGCCATCAAAGAGTCCTTCTGTGTCTTGAGCTTCTCCAATGGCAAAGCCTTGACCTGATCCCCGTACCTGGCGCTGTCTGACTTCTGGAACGCATAGTTCTGCAGGGCGATGACCATCTCCTGTCTTGTAAAGTCGATCTTCTGGAGTTGCAGTGATGTGTCGCGGTAGCTCTTCTCGTTGGTCTCCTGATAATTGGTGCCGTGGTACATCCTGAAAGTCAGGTAGGACTTGTCCTTTGACATCTTCATTATGGCCGAGTCCGCCAGCGTAAGACGTGTGTTGCCCTTTCCGTGATGGTCATAGAGCATCACATCGTTCATCATTCCGGTCTTGTCGTTGCGGCTTCCGACCCTGAGAACGTAGCCGTCAACTCCATCGTAGAAGGTTCCGGAAGGGATTTTGATCTCTTCCTTGGTCTTTCCGATGTCATCCCTCAGAGTGAAGATCTCGTTGTAGGAGACGGGCACAAGGTTGTTGATGACGAAGAATGTCCCTATGCTGATGAAGAACGACGCTATGAGAATAGGCAGCATCACCCTCAGGACGGACACCCCCGCAGCCTTCAGGGCGATCAGCTCATTGTTCTCGCCCATATTTCCGATGGTCATCATCGAGGCAAGCAGGGTGGCCAGCGGCAGCGCAAGCGGCAGGACTGTGCAACTTCCCCAGAATAAGAACTCCGCCACGATGCCAAGACTCAGGCCTTTCCCGACCAGCTCGTCGATGTAAACCCAAAGGAACTGCATCATAAGGATGAAGATGACCACGAGCAGGATCATAAAGAATGGTCCTATGAATGAGGTCAGTATGAATCTGTCAATCTTCTTCATCCTTGAAGTTTTGTTTTATGAATATACTTGCTGAATATACCAACGTCTATGCCGTGATGATTTCGACCATCTTGTCAAGCGCGGCCTGAAGTCCGTCGGTGTTCCTTCCGCCGGCAGTGGCGAGAACAGGCTGTCCGCCGCCTCCACCCTGGATGAACTTGGCGGCCTCACGGATGTCCTTCGCGGCGTTGTGGCCGGCTGCCACAAGGTCATTGGAGTACATCAGGGCCAGCTGTGGTTTGCCATCGTGCTTGAATGCGGCGGCGAACGCAAAGTTCTCCACTTCTTTCTGGAGGATTGAGGCCGCCTCGCGGAGCATGGCCGGGTCAACGTCCCGGCTGAACCTGACAACTTTTATTCCATTTATCTCTTCGGCGTTCTCGGAAATCACTTTTGCGAACGATGCGGCTTTCTCTTTGGCATATTCCTCGATCTTCTTCTTCGCGTCGGAGTTCTCGCTGATGAGTTTCGCCACGGCGGCGGCCACGTCAGGAGCGTTGTTGAACATGGTTCGGATGCCTTTGAGGGTGTCGGTGAGGGTGTCGAGGAGCTCTTCGGCTGCCTCTCCGGTCACGGCCTCTATCCTGCGCACACCGGCGGCGATGGCTGACTCGGAGACAATCTTGAAGAATCCTATGCGGCCGGTTGATTTGGCGTGGGTTCCGCCGCAGAGCTCGATGGAGTCGCCGAACTTGATGACGCGCACCCTGTCTCCGTATTTCTCACCGAAGAGCGCTATCGCTCCCATGGCCTTGGCCTCTTCCATCGTGGCATCCCTCTTCTCTTCAAGAGGATAGTCGGCGCGGATCAATTGGTTGACCCTGTGCTCGACCTTCCTGAGCTCCTCGTCGGTGACTTTCGCGAAATGCGAGAAGTCGAAGCGGAAATAGTCAGGTCCAACGAACGAGCCCTTCTGCTCGATGTGCGTTCCAAGAGCCTCTCTAAGAGCGAAATCCAGAAGGTGGGTCGCTGTGTGGTTCGCCGTGATTCTCAGCCTGCGCTCCGCGTCTACCTTTAGAGTGAAGGTCTCCTCGCAGCCGGCCGGAATCCGCTCGGCTATGTGGATCGTGAGGTTGTTCTCCTTTATTGTGTTGAGGATCCTGATCTCCTCGCCGCTCTCAGAGATTATTACTCCGGTGTCTCCAACCTGTCCGCCCATCTCGGCGTAGAAAGGCGTGCGGTCGAAGACCAGCTGGAACATCGTCTTGTTCTTCTGCTTGACGGTGCGCTGCTTGAGAAGTCTAACGCCTTCCAGTTCAAGGTTGTCATAGCCGAGGAAGGCCTCTTCCTCGCCTTCATGGTAGACAGTCCAGTCTCCGAACTCGTTGGCTGTGGCGTTGCGCGCCCTGTCCTTCTGTTTCTGAAGCTCTTTGCCGAAACCCTCCATGTCAACCGTGTAGCCTTTCTCGGAAGCGATCAGCTCGGTCAGGTCGATAGGAAATCCGTAGGTGTCGTAGAGGACGAAAGCGTCTTCCCCCGGGATGGTTTTTGTGGCCGCGTTCTTGGCGATGTAGTCATCCATCAACTTGATTCCACGGTCGAGAGTCCTGAGAAATGACATCTCTTCCTCACGGATCACGCTCTCGATGAGTTTCTGTTGTTTGCCGAGCTCAGGATAGGCCTCACCCATGTCCGCGACAAGCTGAGGCACCAGCGAGCATAGGAACGGCTCGTTGAATCCGAGGAACGTGTAGCCGTAGCGCACGGCCCGGCGCAGGATCCTGCGGATGACGTAACCGGCTTTCACGTTGGAAGGCAGCTGGCCGTCGGCGATGGAGAACGCTATCGCCCTGATGTGGTCGGCGATCACTCGCATCGCGACCTCCGTCTTTTCATTCTCGTGGTATTTGTGACCGGAGAGTTCCTCGATCTTGCGGATCATTCCGGAGAACACGTCGGTGTCGTAGTTGCTGGTCTTGCCCTGAAGCACCATGCAGAGCCTCTCGAAGCCCATTCCCGTGTCGATGTTCTTGGCAGGGAGCGGTTCCAGGGAGCCGTCAGCCTTGCGGTTGTACTGCATGAACACCAGGTTCCAGATCTCGATGACCTGATCGTTGTCTGTGTTGACGAGATCCTTCCCCGGAATCTTGGCGATCTCCTCGTCCGGACGCAGATCGATGTGAATCTCGCTGCAAGGCCCGCATGGCCCGGTGTCACCCATCTCCCAAAAGTTGTCATGCTTGTTGCCAAGGATGATGTGGTCTTCGGGCATAAGCTTCATCCAAGCCTGCTTCGCTTCCTCGTCCATGGCCGTCCCGTCTTCCGCGGATCCCTCGAACACAGTGGCGTATAGTTTGGATTTGTCAATCTTGTAGACTTCTGTCAGAAGTTCCCATGCCCAGCTGATCGCCTCGGCCTTGAAATAGTCTCCGAAACTCCAGTTTCCAAGCATCTCGAACATCGTGTGGTGTCTGCCATCGTGTCCCACGGCTTCGAGATCGTTGTGCTTCCCGCTGACTCTGAGGCATTTCTGCGAGTCTGTCGCCCTTTTCATCTTAGGAGTGCTGTTGCCCAGGAATATGTCCTTGAACTGGTTCATGCCGGCGTTGGTGAACATAAGCGTCGGGTCGTTCTTGATCACCATCGGAGCGGACGGCACTATCGTGTGTCCCTTGGATGCGAAGAAGTCCAAAAATTGCTGTCGAATCTCTTTAGCAGTGTACATATCTAAAAATCAATTAATTCGTGAATATGTCCCCGAGTCTTTCCGGATTTTTCTTTCAGAAAGGCACGGAATTGGCAAAATTATAACATTTTTCGGGATATATCGCAAAAAAGGGTATATTTGTAAGTAATGGGGAAGTATATTCTCAATCCGGAGACCTTATTATATGAGATAAAGGAGGTGTCCTTGAAGTCGAAAGTCTTCAAGGGAGTGCTGCTGTTCGCAGGAAGCGTGGCTATGGCCGTGTTGTACCTGTGGCTTTTCACCTCGGTACTTGGATATGATTTGCCTAAGACTGCGTTTCTTAAGGCCGAGCATGCGCGTTGGGATGCCAGACTGGACCTTATGAACACCAAGCTGGATCGTTACGAAGAGACTCTAGAAGCCCTCAAGGTGAGGGATGACGACATCTACAGATCCATATTCGGAATGAACGAGATCCCTGCGGAGGTCAGGAACGCCGGCATCGGGGGAGTGGACAGGTATTCGTTCCTTGATGGACTTGAACCGGATGACCGGCTTAAGAACACGGCTGTCCGGATTGACCGCTTGACACGCAGGACCTATGTACAGAGCAAATCATTCGACGAGGTCGCTTCCGTGTCAAAGACGGCTGGAGATATGGCTTCATGCATCCCTGCGATTCCTCCGATAGTTCCGGATGAGTCGAAGTATAATTTGTCCAGCAGGTTCGGCTACAGGTCGGATCCTTTCACCGGCAATTCCAAGATGCACACAGGCCTTGATTTCGCGATGAAGATAGGCAATCCTGTCTATGCCACTGGCGACGGTGTCGTCGAGTCCGTCAAGTTCGAGTTTTTCGGCTACGGCAACTCCATTACAATAGACCATGGCTTTGGCTATAAGACGATCTATGCCCATCTGAATTCTGTCAAAGTCATTGAGGGAATGAAGGTCAAGAGAGGCGACTGCATTGCCGAAAGCGGAAAATCCGGCCGCTCCAGCGGCCCTCACCTTCATTACGAGGTTGTCTACAAAGGACAGAAAGTCAACCCTGCCAACTATCTGGATCTGTCGATGTCTCCGCAGGAATATTCGGCTATGGTGCGTATGAGAGAGGATGCGTCCGGTCTTCCGTCGTCCTCATCGTCGCGTCACTCTTTCAGTGTGAGACGGCGTTAAGACGGAAGATTGATGGGAAGGAATGTTAAATATGAGTTTGACAAGACCAGGATGGAGTTCCGCAAGGTCACGCATTCCGTGTGGAATATTCTGGGTAAGGCTCTGAAATATTTTCTGGTGACGGCTTCTCTGGCTGTCGTGTATTATGTTGTGTTCTCGCTTGTCATCAGTACCGATTCCGAGCGAAAGCTTAAGAGAGAGAACCAGATGTACAGGCAGATGTACAAGGATCTGGCCTCAAAGGAAGAGCTCGTCGGAGATGTTCTTGACGGTTTGAAGATCAAGGATGACGAGATTTATCACCGTCTTTTCAATTCCAATGCTCCGGACATCACCAACATCTATTCCGAAAGTCTTCTTTCAGATGTTGATTCAGTGCGCGACAAAGACATAGTTGAATATACCAGAAAGAGATTGGATGCTTTGTCCGACGCTTCGGAAAGGGTGGAGTCGAACTTTCAAAGGATAATGGAGGCGATTTCGGGTGACAGGGACAGTCTGCCTCCGATGACCAACCCGCTGAATGGCTTCTCGTACGCAAGGACCGGAGCCTCTCTCGGCGACAGAATCAATCCTTTCTATAAGGTGCCTGTCTTCCACGGGGGACTTGACCTGATCTCACAGCAGGGGGATCCTGTTCTGGCTTCGGCTGACGGCACGGTCAAGGACGTGGCGCATTCTTCCAAAGGTCTTGGGAATGTTGTCTTTATCGACCATGGCAATGGGTATCAGACACGCTACGCCCACCTTGAGAACACCCGTGTCTCCAAAGGACAGAAAGTGAAACGTGGCCAGCAGATCGGGCAGGTCGGAATGTCTGGCAATTCTTTCGCGCCTCATCTTCATTATGAAGTGTTGAAAGACACGCTGCGTCTGGATCCGCTGAACTATCTGTTCGCCTCGATCAGCCCGGATGACTATATGAGGATGCTGTTTATGTCCGTGAACACAGGACAGTCAATGGATTAATCTTAAAATTTGTCATAATAAGATGGATAAATTATACTACACTATCGGAGAGGTCGCGGACATTCTCGGAGAGAGCACTTCCCTTGTGAGGTTCTGGTCCAATTCTTTCCCGAAATACATCAAGCCTAAGAGAAACGCCAAGGGCAACCGCCTTTTCACGGCGGATGATCTGGATTGCCTGAAGCAGATCCATCTGCTGGTCAAGGAGCAAGGGCTTACACTTGAGGGCACCGCAAAGAAAATGGCCGCAGACAGAAAGAAGGTCGATGGCCGCGTCAAGGCTTTGGACAGTCTGAAAGAGATCCGTAGGCAGCTTGTGGAAGTGAAGAAATCCATGTGAATATGAAAGTCAAGGACATTTCTTCGGCCATCGAGTCTTTCGCGCCTCTTGCCATTCAGGAAAATTGGGACAACAGCGGACTCATCATCGGCTCGCCAGAACAAGACGTCCATGGAATCCTTCTCGGTTTCGACTGCACCGCTGACTTAGTGGATGAGGCTGTGGGATGTGGCGCGGATATGATAGTGACGCATCATCCTTTGATATTCAGCGGAATAAAGAAGATCTCTTCCGAGGATCCCGTGGGTCTTGCTGTCTTGAAGGCCGCCGCCGCCGGAATAGCTGTCTATGCCGCTCACACCACTGCGGACAAGGTGCTCGCCGGGGTCAGCGGTGCAATGGCCAGGCGGCTCAACCTCGTGGACGTCCAAATCCTTGACGAGGAGCCGGGTGGCCATGGACTCGGAGCAGTAGGGAATCTCCGAAACCCGATGGAAGGCGCGGAGTTCATTGAATATGTCAAGTCGAAGTTCGGCCTTAAGGTTGCCCGCTGCTCGCATATTCCTGATTTGCCGGTCAGCCGTGTCGCCATGTGTGGCGGCTCAGGTGGTTCGCTGATCGAAAAGGCTCGTGAGGCAGGGGCGCATGCCTACCTTAGCGGTGACATATCGTACCATCATTTCTTCACAACTAAGGATTTTATGGTCATAGACATAGGCCATTTCGAGAGTGAAGTGGAGATTGTGGACATATTATTTTCTCTGTTAAAGAAAAAATTTCCTAACTTTGCAATCTGTACCAGCGTGAGGCTGGAAACAAGTAATCCGGTATATTATTATTAGTCAGATAGCTATATGGCAACTAAAAAAATCAAGAAAGTCGAGACCCCGATAGACCAGAGGGAGACATTCGTCTCACTTCAGAAGAATTTCGCTGACTCTGAGATCAGCGTTGAGGAAAAGCTTAAGACACTCTACGCCCTTCAGGAGGCGGACTCTGCGATTGACAAGATCATGCAGATGCGCGGTGAGCTTCCGTCGGAGGTCGAGGCTCTTGAGAACGAGATAGCCGATCTGAAAGCCCGTCAGGCTCAGGATGCCGCTGTCATCGAGGCTTTCAACCAGACAATCGCCGAGAACAGGCAGAACATAGTGGACTGTGACACGCAGATTGATAAATATCAGCAGCAGCTGAATGACATTTCCAACAGCCGCGAGTATGATTCTATCAATAAGGAGATTGAGAATCAGGGGCTTCTTCGTCAGATCGCTCAAAAAAACATCAATGACACCAAAGCGGCCATCGCTGAGAAGAAGGAGGACATCGAATCTCTCAAGGGCTATATCGCGGTCCGTAACGATGACCTGAAGGCAAAGAAAGAGGAACTTGCCACGATCGTTGAGTCCACATCAAAAGACGAGAAGAGGCTCAGGGCTGTCAGGGATGAATGCGCGAAGAAGATCGATCCGAGAACGATGAGCGCCTACGACCGTATCCGCGCGAGCGTGCACAACCACCTCGCTGTCGTGTCTGTCTACAATGGGGACTCATGTGGAGGGTGCTTCAACACCATCACGCCTCAGAGGCTTGTGGACATAGCTTCGAACAAGAAACTCATCATCTGCGAGCATTGCGGCAGAATCATTGTCAATCCGGACTTTGAATAGATCAACATTCAATTTCTGACTATATGCCTGACCAGACTGGAAAGACAACCAGAAAAAAGGCCAAGGCAGTCAATCTTGACACACTTGGGCTTGAGATGGGAAACAAACCGCCTCAAGCTCTTGAAGTCGAAGAGGCTGTCCTTGGAGCTATGCTTATTGAGCCCTCGGCTGTAGACACGGCACTTGAGGAATTATCCGCGTCTTGCTTCTATGATCCCCGCCACAGGATGATTTTTGAGGCTATGACCGAACTTGTGAATGAGCATATGTCAGTTGACATCATCACCACCAGCACAAAACTTCGTGATAAGGGAAATCTGGAGGCTGTGGGTGGTCCGGTGGCTCTTGCGGGTCTTTCAGAGAAGGTCGGTGCCGCCGCCCACATCGAGTACTATGTGCGGATCCTGAAACAGAAGAGCATCCAAAGGGATCTGATCACGGCGTCGTATGAGATTCTGAAGCAGTCGTATGATGATTCCGTGAAGGTTGACGACCTGATCGATCAGGCGCAGTCGAAGATCTACAACGCCATTCAGAATAGCCAGAAGAAGGAATTGCAAGACATCGGCTCGGTGATCAACGAGGCGATGAAGGAGATCGAGAACAACCAGAAGGAGTCCGGACTCAACGGTGTGCCTTCAGGTTATCCTTCTCTGGACAGGGTGACCCGCGGCTGGCAGAAATCCGACCTCATCATCCTTGCGGCAAGACCTTCGGTAGGCAAGACTGCGTTCGCTCTCAATCTGGCAAGAAACGCTGCGGTTGACTATAATATGCCGGTGGCAGTGTTCTCTCTTGAGATGTCGGCTCTTCAACTCGTGATGCGACTTATGACGACGGAGTCCGGCCTTCCTGCCGATAAATTGAAAGGAGGAACCAAGCTGGAGCCTTGGGAATGGCAGCAGCTGGAGACAAAGCTTGCGGCCTTGACCAAAGCCCCTCTTTACATTGATGACACTCCGAGCATCCCGTTGATGGAGTTCAGGACGAAGATCAAGAGGCTTGTGAAGTCCAAAGGAGTAAGATTGGTGATAGTGGATTATCTTCAGCTGATCCAAGGACCTACGGAACTACGTGGAATGCGTGAGCAGGAGGTCGCCGCGATCTCCAGGACATTGAAAGCGACCGCCAAGGAGTTGAACGTTCCGATCATAGCCCTGTCCCAGTTGTCCCGTGACGCCGTAAAGCGGCAGGGAAGCAATGGCAAGCCTCAGTTGAGCGACTTGCGTGAGTCCGGCTCAATAGAACAGGATGCTGACATGGTGATATTTATTCATCGCCCTGATTATCTGGGCCTTGCTGAGACTCCGGGAGGAAAAGAGACCACACAGATCATCATCGCGAAGCATCGTAACGGAGAAGTGTGTGATATTGACATGCTGTTCAAGGCGGAACAGGTTCGCTTTGTGGAGCCGGGAGAATCCTTGACCGCGATGGCTGAATCAATGGGCGGCACCGAGTCAGCGATGAATTCCGCGATGAACAATGAGTTTGACAATAACACTGAATTCTGATGAGAACGACGAGACTCTTCGGCGCGTTGGCCGCCATATTCATACTGTCGTCAACGGCCGCGGATGCCGGAGGCGAAGGCAAGTGCATTCCGGTGAAGAAACTCAGCGAGGAGAGTCTGGCTTTCAAAGGAGGGGAGAATCTGGTTTTCACCCTCCATTACAAATGGGGAATCATCAACGCTGACGTGGCACATGCCACGCTTAAGGTGGATACCACGATTTTGAACGGCCGGAAAGTCTTTCATGCATCTTTGACCGGCAAGACTCAGAAATTTTACGAGAAATTCTTCCGTGTCAAGGAAGACCTTGATTCATGGTTTACCCGTGACGGCCTGGAACCGATGAAATTCACGAGGTTCGCCAGGGAAGGAAAATATACCTGCACGAATTTATACTCATACGTCAGAACACCGGGAAACGAACATATCAGCGCTTCCTTGAGCAATTCAAGGAAAGGCGATTTCTCGGCTACACTTCCGCTGGACAAGTGTACCTACGACATTCCGCTCATGTACTATGTGCTCCGCAACATTGACGTGTCCAAACTGAATGAGGGCGGGGACTATCCGATGACCTTTGCCGTGGATGACGATGTCTACACCCTGCATTTCAGGTACTTGGGCAAAGAAAACAAAAAAGTTGACGGAGTCGGTACCGTCAGATGCCTCAAATTCAGTTTCGAGGTGGTTTCCGGTGAAGTTTTCTCCGGTGATTCGGATCTTTTCGGCTGGTTCTCGGACGATGACAACAGAATCCCGGTCTGGTTCTCGGCCCCTTTGAAGGTAGGGCAGGTACAGGGACGATTGAGAAGTTACTCTGAACTCAAGAATCCTTTCTCTTCAATAATCGAATAGGATGGCGGCTGGAGAGGTCTCACATAAAGGCAAGGTGGTGTCGGTCGGAAAGGACAAAGTCTCGGTTCAGATTGTGTCAGAGTCCGCTTGCTCGGCATGCCATGCCGCCGGCCTTTGCGGTGCCGCTGAGTCCAGGAAAAAGATTGTTGAGGTGCCGGTCTATGGGGATCGGTCATATTCGATAGGTCAGGAGGTGGAAGTCTGCCTTGCGGGAAAGATGGGACTTAAGGCGGTTTTGCTTTCTTATGTGATTCCTTTGGTGATATTACTGATTTTAGTGTTATCTTTGTCGTCGATTGGACTCGGCGAGCTTGCCTCCGGGCTGGTTTCGATCGGGGGGATCGCGGTGTATTACCTCATACTCTACCTTTGCAGGGACAGCCTTGCGGAGGGGTATGTGTTTTATATTCGGAAATAACTAATTAATTAGCTTTTATTTGGCTTTATGACAACAACAAT
>CAKVBK010000041.1 GCA_934725285.1 uncultured Bacteroidales bacterium
AACGCCGGCAGCTGCCAATCCCTCTCCTGACCGTTCACGACTCCGTCCGGAACCACATAGTCAGCGATCTTGTGCCAAGCCGCGTCATCGGACAGATCCCCGTTCTCCGACCAGAACGCCGTCCATGAATACGGGGTCTTGCCCGTGGCCCCTGTCTGGGCTCCGTATGAGGTAAACTGCATCGAGACGTGACTTGCCGTGACATCCTTCGTCGAGAACTCGATTATCCACGACTCAGCCTTGTCGGTCTCGTTGTTCCACCAAGCCTTTGACATCCAACCGTCATAGATCTTCGCAGCCGCACCGTTATAGGAATTGTTCTTGCTTCTCGAATCGACCTTGCCCTTTCCGTCACTGTTGGTGCCGGAATAGTCAAAATAATATCCTGGAGCGAATGAATATCCCAACGGTTCTTCCAATGATGCGTCCACGCCTTTATGGTTCTTGAACGGAGCGACTCCGGCTGATGTTCCTGTCCACCCGATGTAGTTGAATGTGGACGGACAGTACGTCACGGCCTTGCCTGTCGAATGACGGAAACGCGCCGTGGCCTGCCCCTCTGTCGGACAGAAATACGACACTCCCTCCTCGCTTCTGAAGCCTGCGGCGTACCTGAACTCCAGAAGGATGTTCGAGAACGACCTTTCCTTGTCGAAAGCGATGTCTGAATATGACTGATGCCGGATCTGGTAGCGTCCGATGTCGCCGCACAGGTCGTCATCGTCGTTGTCCCCATAGACATAGTTCGGATAGAGTTCGCTCACCACGACTCCGGTAAGGGTTCCGGATCCATAAGGCAGTTTCACTCCGTCCCTTCGGTAAGGGCACGTAGTGTTGGTGTAAGTGTAGATGAAGCTGCCATTGATGTCACGCACAAGCCGAGGGTACTTGGAAATGAAGCCCTTGCCGCTTGAGAGAGTGTAAGCATCGTTGACCGGAGTAAGGGAGCCTTTCCGTACAGCGAACTCACAATCCTTCAGAGTCACCTGCGTATAAAGGTCATTGTCTGTGAGTTCAGAGATGTACTTTTCTTTCTCCGGTGCGGAAGTGCCGGTCTCGCGCCCGACCACATTGGCTGTCGTGAAGCCCTCAAGAACATATCTTTCCGGCTCCAGTTCCTTCCTGATTGTCATTCCTTTGAGAAGCAGGGTGACTTTGTCGTAGCGTGCGAATATGTTGTCCTCGGCTGTCTCGGCCTTTATCAGGAAACCATAAGCCGCGTCAAGGCTCTCGACATAGATGTCCTTCAGATAGGAAGTGTTGTCCGTGCTGGTAGTGGATAGTTTCTCGTTCTCCCCGCTGTTGCCGGATTCCTTGTTTCCGACCACGTAGCCCTCCAGCATAACGTAGTCATCAATGGTGACATTCTCTCCGGCACGTCCAAGAGATCGTATCTCGGAGAACGACATCGACTTGCCCAGACCGTCGTTCCCTGTCTTCTGGATGACGTACAAAGTCTGGGAATATTCAGTCCCGAATCCGTCCTTGTAGGAAAGTTTCACGGAAGCGGTGCGAAGGTTGTCCTTGTCAGCGTTAGCGTCATAATTAATTGTCAACGAGCCGTCTCCGACTGTGGCGGAAGTGATCCATTTCTGGTCGGACGGGTAACTGACAACGCACTCAAGTGATTCGAGATCAACAATATTCGTTGAATATGCAACACTCTGCGAACCGCCTTTGCTTCCGTCAAGAATGAGCGAGCTGGAAGCCAGTTTGAGACTTGGCACCCGCTTTCCGCTCTGGCGGACCACCAAGGTGTCGGTACGGGATTCTGTCTGCACCAAGAGCTTCACCATCCTGGCATAGTCATCGTTCTGGTCGCACTCGATACGGAAGGAGCAGTCGCCCGTGAAGGCGATCTGACGGCAGACCTGATAGTCCTCCAGATTCCTGATCCTCATCCAATCCACCTCTCCGTCACAGTAGGTGATGAAGCAGTCCTGGTTCGAGAGTATCTGGATGTCCTTCTTGAGATCAGTCACAACCTTCCCGTCATTGTATTCCGCTCTGGCCGGGAATATGACCTCGGACTGGGAGATTCCGAATTCCGAGAACTCGAACTTCTCCACATCCTCCGCCGTGCAGGCCGATAAAGCCCACACTGCGGAAAAAGTCAGAAGAGTCGTATATACTTTATTCATACTCATTATTTTACATATTTGACAGCGACAGCGCCGAAACGCATATACTGGGCCTTGGCGTACGTCACGCGCTCAGTGTATTCACCGGTCTTGAAATTGATCGTGATGTCATCGGCCGGAATGAGGCGGATGATGACATTGTCCTTGCCGGCGACCTCGGCAGGGAGATCGACACAATACTCATCAAGGGCGGCAGGAAGGGACTTCATCTTGGAAGCCTTTGCGGGAAGAGGCCTGATCAAGACTGTCTTGACTGTCTTGAAGTTGGTTCCGTCCGTGGAATATTCCAGATTCCAATTGGCGGGAGCCTGTCCGGTAGCGTCTTCCTTCATCTGCCCTGTCGAGGACGAGAAGACGAACGCCAGTTTCTTTCCGCTTACGGACGCTGTCGAGAACGACCACTGCACGGATGTGTTGGCGGCTCCGGACTTCCACCATATCGCGTCGAAACGTGGAGCCCTGGCCCTGTCTGTGGCGGTGTCAGGCTTGCCGGTGAAGTTGAGGAAAGAGTCTGTCTGGTTGGATTTCGCGCCGACACAGCTCATGACACCTGTTCCGATTGACGGATTGAACCCGTCAGCGGTCTTATGGTCGTTAGGTGACCCTGGCCAATACCATTCCACAAGGATCTCGCTGAATCCAGTGTCCTTCAACGCGATGTCACTCAGATCGATAGGGCGGATCTGATACTTTCCGAGCTGTTCGGAGCTGTGGAAATCAGAGGTCGAGCTTACCACGACACCTGTGATGTCGCCGGAGCCCTGAGGCACGCCATTGTTCGTGATGGCCCAAGGAGTGTTGCCGTTCACAAGAATATTCATCCACGCTCCGCTTGCGTCACGAAGAATCCTGTAGTCGAAATTCTGCATATTGGTGCTGATCCAAGTCGAGCGGATGTTGTTGTAGCTTCCGTAGCAGAAGGCGATCTCAACGTCCTTCAACGTGACAAGCGTATAGATGTCATCGTCTCCGATCTGGGACACATTTTTGGAGACAGATATGGCGTTGCCGCTGGACTCAACAGCGAAACTATTGGCCGAAAGGCCTTTGAGGGTGTATCTTACCGGATTGTCCTCACGCACGAGGGTCGCGTCAGTAAGGGAAACCTTCACCTTGTCACCTCTCTTGAGGATGTTGTCGGCTGCCGTCGCGACCTTGATCCTGAGACCATACTTCCCGTCCACACCTTGCAGATAGTTCGTCGTGGCGGACTCGTTGTAGTCGATGGATGAAGCCGAAAGCATAGGATTCGTGTCCATATTCTCTTTGCCACCGTCAGCGACCGCCACCGCCTCGAACCAGTCACCGTCGAATTTATATTCACCGGCGGAAGTCAGAAGCGCGCGGAGCTCAGCGAATGAATATTGCTTGGTAGGAATCACCTGTGTCACCTTGAGCTCCGCGGAAATACCCTTCTCGGCGAGCTCGAACTTGATGACAGCCGTGCGCTCGGCCTTGACCTCATTGGCGGCAACATTGAATGTAACACCTTCCTCTGACATCACGACATCCGATATCCAGTCCTTCTGCGCGCCTTCGTATGTGACTGAATATGTCAGTGAAGGGAAGAATGTCCCAAGGTTAGCCTTCCATGTCACGGATTTGGCCGAAGCGTAGGCCTCCACGGTCATCTGAGTCTCGTCAAGGGTTAGATAACCGGCCTCGGAACCCTGTGTGATCGTCGCTGTGGCGCGGTAGGTGGCCTCGTCATCCGTGTAGGAGAGGACCAAGGTCGCTGTACGTTCCGCTCCGGTCGTGTTCTCGGCCACGCTATAGTTCAGCTTGCCGTCTCCCACAGAGAGGTTGGTGATCCAGTCCTCGGATGCCTCGGCTTTCAGGAGAGACTCGTCCACATTGGACTTGAATGCAATATAATCATCTGTTGACCAGGCGATGTAATGCTTGTCGGTGTCCTCGAACGTGACCTTGGGGTTTCCAAGCGCGCCATCCTGATTCAAATGAATATAAATGGTCTTGCTCACGCCTGACGCCGTCAGCACGATGTCCGCGCGGCGGCGAAGCCCCTCATTGCCGGTGACGTTCAGGATGAACTCACCGTTCCCGGAGCCATCAGCCTTGTCAAGTGTGGCCCAGTCAGTGTTCCCGTCCAGCCGTGCGTTCCAGCTTCCCTTGGCATAGACCAGCACGTGCTGTTGGCTGGCCTTGCTGGTAAGGTTCATGGTAGTGTCATTGACAGCCAGGGTCATCCTTGTCGGAGACTCTTTCTCTTCCTGACAGGATGCCGCGAGAAGAGCGGCCGCACCCAGAAGCGCTGTCAGGGCATTTCTAAGTATGGTTATATGTTTCATATTCAATCAATGTTTATTATTGTACTCCGTATTGTTCATATTCCTTATTGTCAAGCGCATAGCCCGAGTAGGCAACCTGCACGGCAGGGATCGGGTAATACCTGTGGCAAGGGAGGATGTTGGTCTTCAGTGCGACGGACCTGGTCTCGGACTCCGTACGCTCGTACCAAGTACCCCACCTGACCAGATCGAACTTTCTCTGGAACTCTCCGAAAAGCTCTCGGCCGCGCTCAGCCATAATCTCCTCGCGGATCCGCTTCCACATGTGCTTGTCGCAGAGTCTTATCCCGGCTCGCGTCTTAGTCATATTCAAGTACCTCAGAGCCGCCTCCATGTCATCCTGAAGCATACAGTGGGCCTCGGCGATCATCAGCAGGACATCCGCATAGCGGAAAATCTTGTAGTTATTGTGGTCATGGTTGCTCTGCATATCCGGGCACCAGAACTTAGGCCCAAGGAAGGCGGTCGTAGTGGTGTTCTTCATAGTGTTGAACATCTGGCCGTTCCATTCCCTTACGATTGTCATTGGCCGGCGGAGGTCATTGTTCTCCTCGGCGAGCAGGTTGTTCACCAGATAACTGTTGGCCTGTGCCGGAGCCCAGCAGGTGGCGTTGTCGCCAAGTTCCTCGATCACGACACCGTCATATTTGTTGCCGCTTCTCTTGTAAGGCATGCACAGACAGGCCAGGTTGGAGGTGTAGTCCAGTCCCCCGGCGGAATAGGTGTGCTGCACCTCCAGAATGGACTCAGGAGTGTTCTTCATCCTGAACGGGATGTCCGAAAGCGGGTACTGCTCCAGCGAGCCGTAGATTTCCTCGATCTTCGCGCACGCATCCAGCGACACCTGCCATTCCTTGTTCCATTGGGCCATCTTGGCGATCAGCATATAGCCCACGGCCGCTCCTACCCTGTTGTCAGCGATTTCGGACGATCTTTTCAAAGGAAGGCTAGGAAGGCATTCCTGTAAGTCCTTGATAAGCCAAGCGCGGGTCGAGTCCGCCGACATACGGGGAAGTTTCGCCACCTTCGCGAGGGTCGCCTCGTCAGCCACGTCATCAGTGTAAAAAGGAATATCCCCGAAGAACGATGTCATCAGCCAATAGTAGAAGGCCCTCATGATCTTGCCCTCCGCCGCCAGCGGAGCCTTTACTTTGTCGTCAAGGCTGGAGCCCTCGATTCCGGCGATGGCCTCGTTGCAGTATCGGACTCCCAAGTAGCCGTTGTTCCAGACATCGGCGCCGAAACGCGGATTCGCCGGCGAGATGTCCAGCTGCGCGTCTTGAGTCGAGGATCTCGAATATGCCAGGTCAGTGGCACACTCCGTGGCGAGCATCATCTTGTACGAATAGAGGTTCTTCATCGGAATATAGCAGGAGTTCAAAGCCGCCCGGCACTGCTGCTCGTTCTTGTAGAACGACTTGGAGTTGGCGAATGTGGACGTGTCCTCCTCAAGGCTGCACGCCGAGAATGCGACGGCAGCGGAAATCACTGTCAATATGTTCTTTAGTTTCATTTCTGTCGATGATTAGTATCTGAACTGCACACTGAACACTATGGTCCTCGCCTTAGGGTACGCGCCCATATCCAGACGCCTCAGCGTGGACTCGCTGCCCGAGGATGAGACATCCGGATCGAATCCGTTGTACTTCTTCCAAAGCAGAAGGTTCTCTCCGCTGAGATTCAAGGTTATGTCCCGGAGCCACTTGATTTTCTTGGAAAGGTCGAATGTGTAGCCCAGCGAGACGTTCTTGAGTCTCACGTAGGATGCGTCATAGACCATCCTGTCACTCGGCACGTCCTTGGACATAGTGCCGCCGGCCCTCGGATAGTCCGAATCCGGATTCCTGACAGGATGCCAGGCGTTGACCATATACCGGTACTGGTTCGTGGTGTTACCTCCGGCCATAAACAGTTCTGAGTAGTTGTAGATCTTTCCACCGAACGAGTAGGCGACATAGACCCCGAGACGGAAATTACCGAAGGTGAACGTGTTCTGCACGCCTCCATACAGCCACGGATCAGCGTTGCCCAGATAGACAAGATCCTGCTGATCAAGCGTCCCGTCATTGTTTATGTCGTAGTACCGAGGTGTTCCGAGATAGTTCTCGTACTTGTCCGCCGTGATCACTGATGAAGACGTGTAGGCGTGCGTGATCTCGTTGCGTTTGAACTCGTCCGTGTTGTGCCAGACCCCGGCGTAGCGGAATCCCCACAACGCATTGAGTGGATAACCTTTCACAAATCCGTGCATCATAAAAGGATTGTTTCCGCCAGAGTCAGCCACGGAGACATATTCAGAGGTTCCGATGTTGTCCACATTCTGCTTGTTGTGGGAAAGAGTCAGATTGGTGGTCCAAGTAAAACCCTTACGCACAATGTTGCGGCTTTCGACTGAAAGCTCCACCCCATAGTTGGATGTGTTTCCGAGATTCACGAAATGAGAGTCGAATCCGGTCTGGGAAGCGACCTGCACCTCCATTAGAAGATCCCTGGTCTTGGATACGTATGCCTCGGCCGTGACATTCAAACGACTGTTGAAGAACGACATATCAGTCGCGATGTTGTACAGATCAGTCTTCTCCCAGGTAAGGTCCGGACTCGGAAGCTGTCCCCTGAAATACGCCGCAGCCTGGCTTCCTCCGAATATATAGCCCTTGGATGTTGTGGAAAGCATCTCAAGGCTTCTGTAAGCGTCAACAGCATCGTTTCCGGTACGTCCCGCGCTGAGCCTGAGCGAGAGCTCGTCAATCCAGGATACGTGCTTCAGAAAGTTCTCCTTCTTGACGTTCCATTTCAGGGCCGCCGAAGGGAAGAATCCCCATTTGTTGTTGGCAGCGAAGTTGGAGGCTCCGTCGGCACGGCCTGTCACGGTGATATAATAACGTGACTTATAATTATAATTGGCTCTTGCGAGGAAAGACATCTTAGTCGTCGAAACGGAAGCCGAGCTTGGACTGAGCGTGTTCTTGTCAGTCACACCTCCCATATTGTTCCATTTCACGTCATCCACCATATAACCTGAGCCGGAAAGCGCAAGCCTGTCGGACTTGAACCGGTACGCCGTGAATCCTCCGAGGACATCGAACTTGTGGCCTTTCTTTTTCAAGGCATAGGTCACGGTGTTCTCGCTGGACAGCGTCATATCATCCCGCTCGTTTCTGGTGGCGTCTCCGCCCTCTCCCGGATTCTTCGCAGGAAGGGTACTCGGATTATAGATGAAACCGTGCTGCTGGTAGCTGTAGTAAGAGTTGCTGCTCCTGAGTTTGAGATCCTTGACAGGCTCGATCTCCACATAGACGGAGTGGTTCGCCGAAAGCCTCGTCACATAGTTGGTTCTCATCGCAATGAGCGCCGTTGGAGGATTATAGGTCGTGGTGACATTGTCCTCGTCATCCGTGATGTAGTAGTCGGTCTTCTTCAAAAGCGGACTCAGGTACATCGCCGAGCGGGTGCTCGTGCCACCGATGTTCGCAAGAAGCTTGTCCTGCAAACGGTATGTGTAGGCCCCCTTGTAGCCGACCTTCATCCATTTGAAAAGTTGACGGTCGAGGTTGATCCTGCCCGTGTACCTTGTCTGGCCGCTGTTCTTCACGATGCCCTCGGTGTCGTTGTAGCCAAGAGACGCATAGTAGGATGCCTCCTTGTTGCCTCCCGACAGGGAAAGATTGTAGTTCTGGTAGGCGGCTGTCCTCATTATCGCACCGATCCAGTCCGTGCCCTGCCCGTAGGAAAGGGGATCTGGATAAGGGTATTCGGAAGGAGCCGCACCAGGCACGGCATCCGTATTGGAGGACTGGAAAAGAGCGATGTCGTTCCTGTACTGGGCGTACTCGCTTGCATTCATCAGATCCAGTTTCTTAGGAAGTTGGCTTATTCCGGCTTCCGCCTTGAAAGTGATCCTCGGCTTGCTTCCCGTAGAGCCCTGACGGGTGGTGACGATAATGACACCGTTGGATCCCCTCGAACCATAGATGGCCGTGGACGACGCATCCTTGAGCACGGAGATGGACTCGATGTCGGCCGAGTTAAGGTCGCCAAGATCAGAAACAGCGTCCATCACGCCGTCAACGACGATAAGCGGCTCGTTGGACGCGATGATGGAACGGGTTCCACGGATGCGGATCGATGTGGCCGCGCCCGGTTCACCGGATGTGGTCATAATGTCCGTACCGGCTATCCTACCCTGAAGAGCCTGGTCAACGGAAAGGACAGGAGCGTCCTTCACATCGGCCATCTTCACATTGGTCACGGAACCGGTAAGGTCCTGCCTGCGCACCGAGCCGTAAGCGATGGTGACGGCCTCGTTAAGTGTAAGGTTCTTGTCCGGAGACAATGACACGGAGATGTTCCGGCGTTCCTTGGGGACCGAGATCTTTTTCGTCTCATACCCCATAAACTGGATCTCCAGGGCACTTCCCGCGGCCATATTGATGGAGAACTTTCCGTCAGCATCGGTGGAGGTGCCGTTGGTTGTCCCCGGCACAAGCACGAACGCGCCCGGCAGAGGCTCTCCTCTCTCATCCACGACAGTACCTGTCACAGTGACCGTTCCACGCTGTTCCTGGGCTTCAGCGAAGAACGGGCACAGCAATGTTGCGATCACGAAAATCAGAATCAGTCTAATCTTCATTATAAGTTATTTTGGGTTAAAAGTAGGTATTAACTTTTTTGGATGGACACGCCACCCGGACGACTGTCCCGATGTAGTCCGGAACCAACCGCAATGCAAAAATGGCCAATCGGAACGGATTGCCCAATAGTCACGTGATGAAATATAGACCGATCGGAGTGAAATATAGATGGATATTCAATGATAAATTATTATCAATCAATGAATATAAGCATAGGTCTACTATATGATTATATCGTTTAAAATATAGACTCTTATAGAGCGTTTATAACTATATTTTTGAGATTTCTGCCTCAAAAATGTCCTTCGGACAGACAGCTGAGCGCTTCAGTTTCGTCCTGTAGGTATAGACTGTGTTAGGAGAGCATTTAAGGAATTTGGCGATCTTTCCGCTCTCGGTTATCCCGATACGGATAGCCGCCAGAATCCTGAGTTCCGTAGGCAAAGTCTTCTCCCCGCCCAGATCAAAACGTGCGTCCTCCGACAACAACGCATTCACTTTCTCTACAAAGTCAGGGTATATTCCCAAAAAAGTCTCATCGAATATACGGTAATAGTTCTCATACTCGTTGTACATAACCGATGGAGAACGCAAAGTTTTCATCACAGCATCCAGGCCGTCCGATTTGGCAAGGGCTCTGATATCGTTCCTCGTCTGGCCGATCTTGTCGATATAGCGCACTGAAAGTTCCATATACCTGAACACATAGCCATTACGAATCTTGTTGGCGTCCACGAGCCTTCTGTTCGTCTCCTCCATCTGCTCCTTATGCCGGACCTCCCGGCGCAGAAGTGTCAGAATGATGAAAAGCAAAGCTGTCACCAGACATATTCCAACCGCAAGCCATCTTGCCCTTGATCTGGTCACTCGCTGGACGGTGTCGGTTATGATGAGATTAGCTTTGCCAGAATTGCCAAGGCGCTTGCTGAAATTACCCGCGATCACATCCATAAGATTCTGGCTGATGTACTGCTCAGCCTTGCGGTAATGATGCCTGTCGTAGAGGATCAAGGCCAGCTCATAAAGAGACATATACGCCCTTTCCGCATTCTTGAAGTCATACGTGGCGCTGACGACAAGCCAGTCAAAACGCCCTTTGTCATCACCAGTCCGCTCGTGGATCCGGGCAAGGTTATAAGCCACCGAGGCTTTCTCGTGTGGATTGTCGCTGCTGTCATAAAGGTTTTTCAGAATCGAGACCGCGGCAAGCGTGTCTCCGCTGTCCCGGCAAAGCTGTGCCTTCATTCTTCTGGCATAGAAAGAAGTGGAGTCTATCGCCAAGGACCTCGTCCTGGCCGATTGGAGCCGCTCACGGTAACTGTCTTTCTCATCTTCAGAAATCTCGGCGGACAGCATCTCGGCACAAAGTACCGCCTCGCATTGGAGATAGTCATTGAGCAGCTCAGTTCCATTGATCGCGGAAGTATCAAGTCCATTGAACACTGACGCAGCAAGATCCTCCTCGTTACGCAGGAGCAGGACGCGTACCTTCTGGAGCCTGGCGAGAAGCCTCTGAGACTCATCCGTGGCATATTTTTCCATAAACCGCTGATACCTTGACGAAGAGTCCTGACTATAGTGATAGTAGCCGGAGAACAGCCTTCTGGCGTGCTCCCACCTGACTGAATCAGACGAAGCCTGTTCAAATTCCTGACGTATGACATTCATTGAACTCTCCAGGCTGTCCCGGTAATATTTCTGGGCGGCGATGACCTTGTCCAGCCTCTTCAACCCGTCTCCATCCCCAGCGCACGAAGCCACGGTCATGGCGACAGCGCATGCCAGAACACACAGATGTCTCATTCTCACCATATTTTCCTCAAAAATAGTCAAATTCTTTTTTATGCGAAAGCCGCCCGGGCAAACAGCCTTCAGATGCCGGTGCTGAGCTGATCCATGAATATTGCAGGATTAAACATTTTTTCCTATTTTTGCGGACTATTATTCGATAATAACAAAAACTTTATAGAAATGGCAAAGCAAGATGCAATTTTAAAGGAGCAAGAGCAGGAGCGCGAGGAGAAGGTCGTCGAGACCGTGTCCAAGACCGACCGGTTCTTCCGTGAGAACAAAAAGACAATCTACGGCATTCTGATCGCCCTCGTGGTGATCGCGTTGGCTTTGGCAGCCTACCAGAAGTTCTACGCCCAGCCAAAGAGCGAGGAGGCCACGGCGCAGATGTTCCCCGCGGAGGCCAACTTCCGCAACGGGGAGTTCGAGCTGGCTCTCAACGGCGACGGCAACGTCCTCGGATTCGCGCAGATCATCAAGGACTTCGGAGCCAAGGGAGGAAAGGATGTCTATTATTATGCAGGTGTCTGTGAGCTCCAGCTCGGGCACTATCAGGAAGCCATCGGCTACCTCAAAAAATATAACGGCAAGGACGGAATCCTTTCAGCGCGTGCCACCGCATGCATCGGTGACGCCTACGTTGGCCTTGAGAAGTACAATGAGGCTCTTGGCTATTTCGAGAAGGCGGCATCTGTGGCTGACAACATGTTCGCCGCAGGTTATCTTCTCAAGGCCGGTGTGGTCTGCGAGGAACTCGGCGACAACGCCAAAGCACTCACCTTCTACAAGAAGATCAAGGACCAGTACCCTCAGTCAATGGAAGGCTACGACATCGACAAGTACATCACCCGCATCGAAAACCAGACCAAATAAGGAATATGGGAAGAGCGTTTGAATTCAGGAAGGAAAGGAAACTCAAGAGGTGGGGTCACATGGCGAAGACCTTCACCAAGATCGGCAAGGAAATCACCATTGCGGTAAAGCAAGGCGGACCTGACGTTGTCGGCAACTCCAGGCTCAGGGCGCTCATGGCGGAGGCCAGAAGCGAGAATATGCCCAAGGACAACGTCGAGAAGGCCATCAAAAGGGCGCTTGAAAAGAACCAGGGCGACTTCAAGGAGGTTGTGTTCGAGGGTTATGGCCCCCACGGTATCGCCTACCTCGTCGAGACGGCGACCGACAACAACACCCGTACCGTAGCCAATGTCAGAAGCTACTTCACAAAGTGCGGCGGTTCTCTCGGAACCAGCGGCAGCGTCAGCTTTATGTTCGACCACAAGTGCGTGTTCCGCATCAAGTATAAGGAAGGGATGGACATCGATGAGCTTCAGCTCGCCCTCTGTGACTGCGATGACGACCCGGAGGTGTTCATCGAAGAGCAGGAGGACAAGGACGAGAACATCACGAAGAACGTGGTGATCTACGGAGCCTATGAGTCCTACGGCGCGATTCAGAAATACATCGAGGACAACGGCTACGAACTCATTTCCGGAGGTTTCGAGAGAATCCCTAACGTGGATCTTAAGGATGTGACTCCGGAGCAGCGCGAAACTCTTGACAAACTCACCGGTCTTCTTGAGGACGATGACGATGTCACCAATGTTTACAGCACGTTGAAACCGGCGGAGTAATGTTTCTCTACAGGATATTAAGGTGTCCCCCAGATTGAGGGACACCTTTTTTATATTCAGAAATAAGCATTTTACCACAAGTGACGGAATTTTACGATTTTGCGGGCAGGAATTTTGAATGAAACGGGATTCTTGATAAATTTGCGATTCGGAAAAATTTGATTTAAAGTAACAAAGTATGAGCATCCAGCAGGATAACATCAAGAAATTGGTCGAGCGCAGAGCCGCGGCCAGGATGGGCGGAGGCCAGAAAAGGATCGACGCCCAGCATGCGAAGGGCAAGTTGACGGCGAGGGAACGTCTCGCACTGCTGCTTGACGAAGGAAGCTTCGAGGAATTCGATATGTTTGTACGTCACCGCTGCACGAACTTCGGTATGGAGAAGCAGCACTTTGACGGAGACGGAGTTGTCACCGGACAAGGAACGATAGATGGCCGCCTGGTCTATGTGGCCGCACAGGATTTCACCGTCTCCGGCGGTTCCCTTTCAAAGACCATGGCTGAGAAGATCTGCAAGGCAATGGATCTGGCAACCCGCAACGGCGCGCCTTTCATCTGCCTCAACGACTCCGGCGGAGCGAGAATCCAGGAAGGAGTCGATGCGCTCGCCGGCTACGGGGAAATTTTCGAAAGGAATATCCTCGCGTCCGGAGTCGTTCCTCAGATTTCAGGGATATTCGGTCCTTGCGCCGGAGGAGCGGTTTACTCCCCTGCCCTCACGGACTTCACCGTTATGGTCAAGAACACATCCTATATGTTCCTAACCGGCCCGGCAGTCGTGAAGAGCGTTCTTGGTGAGGTTGTCTCACAGGAAGAGCTCGGTGGAGCCAGCGTGCACGCTTCCAAGAGCGGTGTCGCCCACTTCGCGGCTGAAAGCGAGCAGGAAGGCATCAACACCATCAAGGAACTCCTCAGCTATATTCCTCAAAACAATATGGAGGAAGCCCCGAGAGTTCCGACAGACGATCCTGTCAGCAGGGTTGACGACTCCCTCAACGAGATCATCCCTGACAATCCGAACCAGGCCTACGACATGTACAAGCTCATCACAAGCATCGTTGATGACGGAAAGTTCTTTGAGATCCACAAGGAGTTCGCCAAGAACATCATCGTGGGATTCGCCCACATGAACGGCCGCAGTGTCGGCATCGTGGCCAACCAGCCTAAGATGCTCGCCGGAGTGCTGGACATCAATGCCTCCCGGAAGGGAGCCCGTTTCGTTCGTTTTTGCGACGCGTTCAACATCCCGATCGTCTCACTTGTTGACGTGCCGGGATTTCTTCCGGGAACCCAACAGGAGTACGGAGCTGTCATCACCAACGGAGCGAAACTGCTCTACGCCTACGGCGAGGCCACAGTTCCGAAGGTCACTGTGGAGCTCCGCAAGAGCTACGGAGGTTCCTATATCGTGATGAGCAGCAAGCACCTGCGTGCAGACCTCGTCTATGCCTGGCCATCGGCGCAGATTGCCGTGATGGGTGCGGACGGAGCCGTCAACGTGCTCTATGCCAAGGACATCAAGGCTGTCGAGGATCCCGCCGAACAGCAGAAAATCCGAGCCACCAAGAAAGAAGAGTACGAAGAACTCTTCAACAATCCTTACCAAGCCGCGGAAAAAGGCTACATCGACGATGTGATCGAGCCTCGCAACACCCGCTTCCGCATAATTAGGGCTCTTGAACAGCTGGCCGGAAAGAAGCAGCAGATGCCTGCCAAGAAACACGACAATCTTCCTCTGTAGTGATATGAAGAGATCAGGACAAATAATATTATCTGCCGTCCTTATGCTTTCCGGATTGGAGCTTCGCGCACAGAACCTGGCTGATCTTAGAATCGGAGAGGTTCTTGTGGAGAACACGAACGGGCTTACGGACGGCTACGGACAGCGGACCGGCTGGATAGAGATCTTCAACAATTCCTACGGAAGCGTGAAGTTCGCCGGCTGCTACCTGTCCGACGACAAGGACAACCTGCGGAAGTATCATATCCCCGCGTCTGACGCTTCGACTACTTTGAAGCCACGTCAGTGTGTTGTTTTCTACGCAAGCGGAAACGCCTCGCAAGGAACGTACTACACGAATTTCACCATGCGGAACGGCTCCACAATCTACCTCGTCAGCAATGACGGACGCACCATCATCGACACCATGGACATCCCGTCTGACCTTCCGTCGGACTGTTCCGTGGTCAAGGTTCCGACCGGAGTCAAGATGATGGATTTCGAGATAAAAATCACTGACAAACCGACTCC
>CAKVBK010000042.1 GCA_934725285.1 uncultured Bacteroidales bacterium
CTACTTCTATGATCCTGAGAATCCGGACGACCCGAGAACGAACATCACATCCAGGCACGGACGTTTGACGATGAACTACGGTTCGGAGCAGAACGGTGGCCAGTGCTATTCCAAGGTGTTCCTCTACGACACGGACTACCTTCGCCTGAAGAACCTCACAATCGGTTACACCTTCCCCAAGAAATGGATGAAGAGGCTGAGCGTCCAGGATTTCAGGCTGTTCTTCAGCGGAGAGAACCTGCTGACAATCACCAAGTATCCGGGAATGGATCCGGAGATTTCCGAAAAGATGAACTACTACGCTCTTCTCCGCCAGTATTCTTTTGGTCTGAGTCTCAAATTCTAAACAATCGTCTGAAATGAAAAACATAACAAAGATAATCGCGGCCTTGACTTCCGCCGCCGCGCTGCTTGGCTGCAATGATTTTCTGGACAGGTTCCCTTACGACACCGTGAGCTCGAACACCGTGTACAGTTCGGCCACGTTGGCCGAGAATGCAGTCACAGGGGTTTACAGCAACCTGTTGGCCAACTACAACAGCATTACAGGCACGAACTGGGACGCTTTCTCTTCCGTTCTGGACGTGAACGACCAGAGCATATCATTAAGATATCCTTTCATGCTCGGACTCGTGCAGTCCAACAACTCCCTTTTCCTGAGCACGTGGAAGACATTCTACGAAGGAATCAACAGGGCGAATGACGTGATCGCCAACATAGGCGGGACCACTGCCATTTCCGAGAATGTCCGCACCCTCAGGATCGCCGAGTGCAAGTTCCTCAGGGCCTATTGCTACTACCGGCTTAACGCCCTGTGGCGTGGCGTTCCAGTGTATCTTGAGAATCTCGCTCCTTCTGAATATACAAGGGGACGCGAGACCGAGGAGCATGTCTGGAATGTTGTGCTGGACGATCTCAATGATGTCATCGCATGCGAAGTCCTCCCCAATAAGTACAGCTCCGGCAGCAGTGACTATGGCCGTGTCTCCAAAGGTGCAGCCTATGCCCTTCGTGGAAAGGTATATATGTGGCTGAGGCAGTGGGACAAGGCTGAGGCTGATTTCCTCAAGGTGGGTGAATGCGGCTTCGGTCTGTTCAAGGGTGCCTACGCTGACATATTCACAGAGAAGAACGAGAAGTCGGATGAGATGGTCTTCTCCATCACAATGGAGGATCTTCCGTCGCACGGCAACGTCTACAGCCGCACCTACGGCAACTGGATGACGGCCGGAAACGGTCAGAGCCACTACTTTATGAATGTGAACTTCGTCAACTCCTACCAGTGGGCCGACGGAAGGCCGTTCTCTTTTGACGATGTGATTCCGGGCTACGATGAGATGGACGTTAAGGCCAGGAGCGTCTACTTCCTCAGAAACAATATGACAGACAACGAGAAGGCCACGATGAAGGCTTACGGCGCGGACATGTCACAGTATGACGAGACCGGCAACGAGGCCAGGATCCTGAAGGCCTACACCGGCAGGGATCCTCGTCTGGCAGCCACCGTCATCGCCCCGTACACAGATTACCTTGGCGGTTTCGCTTCAGGCAGCGCCAGAAACTATCAGACCAGATGGCCGTATCGTTCCGAGAACGCTCCGGACTATGACCTCCGCACCGGTTCGCCTACCCACATGTACTACAGCATCCGCAAGTTCGTCACGGTTGGTAAGGAGCATATGAATGTGACATACAATCCTGTGGATGTACCTGTCATCAGGTACGCCGATGTGCTCCTCTGTCTGGCCGAGTGCCTTAACGAGCAAGGAAAGACAGATGAGGCGGTAGGCTATGTGAATGAGGTGCGTGGAAGGGCCGGGGTGGCCAAGCTTGATTCAGGCGCCGACTGGCTGAAAGTCACCGGTCAGGATGACCTCAGAAAGAGGATCCAGGACGAGAAGCACTGGGAACTCGCGTGCGAGGAGCAGCTCTACCTTGAGGAGCTTCGCTGGGGAATATGGAAGGCCCGCAAGATTGATTTCGCTCAAGGTCTCCAGCAGTGCTGGGGCTCACCGGTCTACGATTATGTCTATGGCGGAGACTCTTACCTCAAGTGGCCTGTGCCGTCATCCGAGAAGGAAAAGAACCCGAATCTGGAACAGAACGACGGGTGGTATTGATGGAAAGAATATTCATAAAACAAATTGAACTTGCAAATATGAAGCGACTTTTATTGGCTTTGGCCGTTTTTGCCTGTGCCGGGACCGCCGGAGCACAGAATGTAAAGGAAGGCGTGAAGGCTTGGGAGGGGACGATTGATATGCCCACATACCTTCTGGACGACCCTGAGGAGGCACCCATCTTTGAAAGGGACTGGTCCTACCAGAGGGCGCGCAGAAGCGTCTATCCTTACCTCCTGAACGACAATATGACCCGTCAGAAGGAGACTGTCACCTACAAGGCTCTTTATATGGAGAATGAATATGTCGAATTGTGCATCCTGCCGGAGATCGGCGGACGTCTCATCTATGCCGTGGACAAGACCAACGGGTACGACATATTCTACCACAACCACGTGATCAAGCCGGCTAATGTCGGAATGCTTGGCGCATGGGTGTCAGGTGGCGTGGAGTGGAACGTGTTCCACCACCACAGGGCCACTACCCACACGCCTTGCGACTACAGGATCGAGCGCAACGCCGACGGCAGCAAGACGATCTGGGTGGGGGAGACTGAATATCGCCACAGAATGTCCTGGGCGATAGGCGTGACCCTGCATCCGGGAAAGTCTTATATGGAGATCACCGGCCGTCTGATGAACTCCACGATGGACAACAACTCGATGCTCTACTGGTCGAATGTCTCCACCCTTGTGGACGAGAACTATCAGATAATATTCCCGCAGAGCGTGGAGTTCGCCACATTCCATTGCAAGAACTGGATGGCCCATTGGCCGATCACCCACGAGCCGTTCAACGGAATGGATTTCTACAAGAACGGCATCGACGCTTCCTGGTGGAAGAACCACTATATGTCCAACTCGATGTTCGTCTATGACCTCAAGGAGGATTTCATCGCAGGTTACGACCATGGCCGTCACGCCGGAACGATGCTGACCGGCAACCACAACATCATCAAGGGTGGAAAGTTCTGGCTCTGGGGACCGAACTCCGAGTGGGACACGAAGATCCTCACGGACAATTCAGGACATTATTGCGAGTTGATGGCCGGAGCGTATTCCGACAACCAGCCGGACTACAACTGGTCCGCTCCTTACGAGACGAAAGAATTCTCGCAGTACTGGTACGGGATCCGTGATATGGAAGGAGTCAAGGCCGGTGACAGGCATGCTGCCATCAATATGGATGTCCTTGAAGGACAGAAGGTTCTGGTCGGAGTCAACACGACTGAGCCTATGAAAGGGCTGAAAGTTGTGCTCCGCTCGGCTGATGGAGAGGTCTGGTCAGCCACCGCTGATGTCGCCCCGGACAAGCCGTTTGTAAACACCGTGAAACTTGACAAGAGCATCGACACGAAATCCCTGACGATGACCCTTGAGGATGCTTCCGGCAAGACGATGCTCTCTTACAAACCGGTGGTCAAGGATCCGAACAAGCCGCTGCCGGCCATCGTCGAGCGTCCTAAACTCCCGAAGGAGATCGTGAACACCGAGGAGTGCTACTTGGTAGGTCTCCGTAACCTCCAGTTCCACAACCCGTTCATCGATCCGACCGACTATTTCAACGAGGTCCTTCGCCGTGATCCTGGTGACACCCGTGCCAACACCCGTATGGGTGTGTGGTACAGGCAGAGAGGGGAGTATGACAAAGCCGCCGCTTACCTGCGCAAGGCTCTCGTCAGACTTACCCACGACTACACCCGTCCTAAGGACTGCGAGGCTATGTACAACCTTGGTCTGATTTTGAAGATTCAGGGCAAGACTGATGCAGCCATCGACACCCTTTACAGGGCCGTTTGGAACTATACCTACAATTCCGCCGCCAACTACCAGCTCGCTCAGATATATTCATCAGCCAAGGATTATGAGTCGGCTCTTGAGCGTCTTGACGAGGCTGTGACTTACAACGGACGTAACTTCGAGGCTCTTGATCTCAAGGCGAGCGTGCTCCGTGAGCTTGGCCGGAAAGATGATGCGCTGGCCAGTGTGGACAAGGTTCTCGCTGAGGATCCTCTCAATTCCTACGCTGTGTCCGAGAGGGATATGCTCTGCGGAACAGATAGTCTGAAGGTTTTGATGCGTGACGAGGTTGAGTCATATATCGAATTGGCACTCAAATATATGCATAACGGTTTCGAGGCAAAGTCCGTCGAACTTCTTAAATATGCCGACTCGATCAAGCCTTACCCTACGGTAAAGATGTGGCTGGGATGGTTCGCTGACAAGGCCGGCGACAAGGTCACAGCGGAGAAATGGTTCAAGGATGCTCTCGCGCTCCCTACGAAGTACTGCAATCCGTTCCGTCTGGAGACCATCGATGTGCTGAATCTTGCGATGGAATATTGTCCGGAAAGCGCCAAGCCTCATTACTATCTTGGCAACCTGCTGTACGACAAGCAGAAGGATAACGCCATCGCACAGTGGAAGAAGTGCATTGAGATGGATCCGTCCAACGCTATGGCCTGGAGGAATCTCGGATGGGCGGACTGGCTATATACCAAGAACTATGCAGAGGCTGCCAAGTACTATGAAAAGGCAGTGGAACTCGCTCCGGACAACGCATTGTTCCTTGAGGAGATCGATCAGGTCTATGAGGCCGGCGGGTTTGATGTCAGAAAGCGTTTCGAGCTTCTTAGGAAGCACCACGAGACCTGCGTCAAGCGCTACTATCCTCTTGCCGCCGAAGTAATCACAGGAACCTTTGCCGGTGAATATGACTACGTCCTTAACCTGCTCAGGACCTGCTACTTCCCGACCCGTGAGGGAGTCGCAAACTTCCATGATGTCTATGTGGACGCTCTTCTCCTTGCCGGCCGGAAGAAACTTGCCGAAGGAAACACCAAGGAGGCTTTGGCCCTCTTCAACGAGGCTTTTGAATATCCTGTCAACCATCAAGTCTTCCTTGTCGATGAGCGCACGCCGCGTGACGCGCAGATCTGGTGGAACATAGCCAAGGCGTATGAGTCCGCTGGACAGAAGTCGAAGGCCATTGCCGCCTATAAGAAGGCCGCCGCTGTCGATGACAAAGGGACAGAATATCGTTATTGGAAAGGTCTCGCGTTGACCAAACTTGGAAAGTCCGCCGAGGCCAAGGCTTTGTTTGACGGCCTTGTCGAGTCCGGAAAGTCCAGCGTCGTGACCGAATTCGTCAACTTCTACGGGGCGGAGGGAACCACAGGCTCAACTGTCGAGAGCATCAACACCAAGGCATATTACACGATGGGACTTGGATATCTTGGCCTTGGCGAGGTCTCTGAGGCTCAAAGGTGCTTCGAGGAGTCTGTTAGACTGAAAGTTGACAATCTCTGGCCGAACGTTATGCTCAAGGACTTGAAATAAATGCTTGAATATGCTTAAGTTATATAAGATGATTCTTCCTGCCTTCCTCATTCTGGCCGCCGGCTGCGGCCGGGAGGAATGGCCGGAGACAAAGGATGTGAGAATATCCTGGGACCGCTCTACGTTCACTGAGATGACTTCCGTCAATGTGGCCGGAAAAGGATTTGTCGAAGAGAACCTTTATTATCCCCGCATCAAAAGACTCTCCAATGGTATTCTTCTGATGTCATTCGAGAACGACCATTTCGGATGGGATGTCTATGTACGTCGGAGCGAGGACAACGGCATGACATGGTCTGACGCCGATCTGCTGGTGAAGACTTCTCCGGCCGTCTCTACGGTAGGGGAGGATGAGAAGGTTTATGTGAATCCTGACTTTATCGAGCTGAATGACGGACGGATTCTGCTGGCCTACCAATGGAGGTACAAGAAAGGTTACAATGACCTTCCGAACACGAACGAGAACTGCGGAATCGAAGTGATGTTCTCCAGTGATTTCGGCAAGACATTCTCTGAACCCGTTGAGGTTTACCGTGGAAGATGCTGGGAGCCGGCTATGCTTCAGCTTCCTTCCGGAGAGATCCAGATGTACATAACCTCTTCGCAGGAACTTATCGACAATATGTCCGCTCCTCAGACAGTTGTGATCCGCTCGTTTGACGGGGGCAAGACATGGCAGGGGAAAGAGTGCTGCGGAATCAATGACAACGAGGTGATCGCAAGGACAGTGGATTCCCGTTCGACTTACGACGGGATGCCTTCCGGTGTGTGGCTTGACGGCAACAACGGCATCGCTGTCCCTATCGAGGTGTGGCACGGCAAGTGGGTTGTTGACCAGACTCCGGTTGTGGTGAAGACGGACGTTGAGACCAACTGGCGTCGTGATCTGGAGACCATCCGCAAGACCGGCGGACCGGAGTGGCCGATGAAGAAGCAGCTGAACAAGGACTTCTACGGCTACGGACCTTACAGCACCAAGCTTGGAACCGGCGAGATGGTCGTGCTCAGCAACGGACAGTACAAAGGTCGGCAGGGCATCTGGACATTCATCGGAGATAAGAAGGCCGACAATTTCACCAACGCCTCGTCGCCGTTCGACGGGTACTGGGGCTCGGTGGATTACATCGGAGACAACAAGGTCATCGCGACCGGGACAGTCAAGTACCAGCGGGATGGCAGGCCAAGAGGTATGGTTAGAGCCATAACCGGTCGCCTGAACTATTCCAAGACCATTGAGAAAATGGATGTCGAGCCTGCACCGCTTAAGGAATTCGATCAGGACAGCAACGACTGCTGGTTCTTGGGACATATCTCCGACTCAAGAATATTCACGGATTTTGGCTGGACGGACGAGAATTTTGTTTTGATTTCGTACCTTTATGACCGGAAACTCACTGCGCTGACAACGGAGAACTCCGACGCTGTCGAGCTTCTGCTGGCCAGAATAGGCGGCCCTCAGTACAAGATTGTAGTGAATGGAGCGGGTGCTTATGCCGTCTATGTCGAGGACAACTTCTCGTGGCGGAAAGTTTCGGAAGGTGCGGCGGACTCTGTGGAAGTCGTCGGAACCCTGAATGATGACTCTGACGAGGATTTCGGCTTCTCCTCCAAACTGTCTGTCCCTTGGGACATTATCGGTGGCAAACCGTCCGCCGGGGAGGTGCTTAAGGCTCATCTGAGGCATCATTACAAGGACAAGACTTCGGAGAAGCCGGCATGGCAGATCGAGGACGTCGAGGGTGAGAATTCCGATTATCCGGCCGAGTGGCTCAGCCTTAGGTTGAAATGAAATATTGATAGATGACATTATGAATAGAAAAAGTATATTCACTGTTCTTTTGGCTTCTTCCGTGCTTGCGCTTATGGCGTGCAAGCCGGAAGATCCGGATAATGGCGGGGGCAAAGGTGGGGAGTCTGTTTCCAAGGCACTGAAACTGACTCCGTTTAGCGAACTTAATGCCGGTGATGACGCTATCAATTCCCATTCTGATGATTGGCAGCGTTCCGTGCTTTCGCTGAATTACCGTTCTATAGTGAATGTAAACGGCTCTGCTGTGTTGGGCACTGAGTCTCCGGCATATTCAAGGATTGTCAAACTCGCTGACGGAACGTATATTCTTACAGCTCAGGACTATTATTCGGGTGGCAATGGTTCCACAGTCTTTTGGGCGACCAGTCCGGATCTTGTGAATTGGACCGGCAAGGGAAAACTGTTCGCCTCGTACAGTCTCACAAACGCTCGCGGACAGGAAGCCACGAGGCTTTTTACCAACGGCTTCGGCAAGGTCTTGAGCAATGGCGATGTCTTGATGTTCGCTTCATTCAGAACCACCGGAACGTATGCCTTCTGGCAATGGCGTGACGAGCAAGGGATTGTGATGAGGCGCAGTTCCGACAACGGCAAGACTTGGAGTGAGCCGTTCGAGGTGTACCGTGGACCAAACTGGGAGGCGATTATGCTTGAAGAGGCTGACGGCGACCTTGAACTATATTTCTCGGAAAGTCGCCCTTGGATCTCCGGAAGCCATTCCGGCACGTCTATGGTTCGTTCCACCGACGGAGGAAAGACTTGGCAGCCGGAACTTGGAAAGGAACCGTACCGTGTCATCAGGCACACTTGGTACGACGAGCATCAGGACAAATGGCTGTTCACCGATCAGATGCCTGGGCTTATCATCCTGAATGGAAGTCGTCAGAAGGCTGGAGTCTTCGAGTCCGCGCACGATTATCCGACGGGAGGCAAGGTCAATTTCAACATCGCTTTCGCCTGGTCGCCGGAGGACGGGAACTGGAAATATATCAGCGGAGAGGAGAGGAACGGTTCTGGTCTGGACGTGAAATCCGCTCCTGTCGGTCCGGCTGAAAGAGCCATCGACCTTTGGAAAGGCGGTGCTCCGAGCCTCCAGCAGTTCCCTTCAGGAGAGACCGTCGTCTCTTATGGCGAGTCCACCTACCTTTGGGAAAGGATCGGAGATTCCAAGGCGAAGAATTTCGGAGAGCCGTTCAAACATCTTCCGGCCAAAGGCTCATGGGGTTCCTTGATGATAGACAATCCCCACGAGATTGTGGCGTATATGCGCAACAGCACCGATAACAAGAACATCTGTGTGACCCTTTGCAAGCAGGCTTTGAACCATAGCATAAAGGCCTCGTCACACAAGGTTTCCGCTGACGGGGACAATTCAGACTGGCTCAAGACTGACGATGCTTTGTTCGTCGGCGGCAAGTGTCAGGCGCAGGCCACTTTAAGGTGCGCGGCTGACGCTGACAATCTTTATTTCCTGGTTGAATCACTGGATGAGAACGTCTCGAAGGATGACTATATTCAGTTGTTCCTCGCGCAGCCGGATCAGACCGCGCTGAACGGCAAGTCAGTGAGGGTGAAGGTCGGACTTTCCGGAGTCCGGAACCAAGGAAACTATGCCGGAGGATGGTTCGAGAAGGATCTCGGCGTGAAAGCGTATGTGAGCTATGACGCGACCCTGTCAGATCCTTCCGACAAGGACAACGGCTGGCTTGCGGAAATCGTTGTTCCACGTTCATCCATCGGAATCCAGGACGGCAAGGTGCTTGTCAATCTGGCTTTGTTCGATATGGAAGGCGGTGAGGACGCCATCATCCCGACAGGGGATAGGGATCCTCAGAAATGGATGCTGGTGTCAGGATTGTAATCTTTGAATATTATGAATATCAAGCAAGCAGCGTTTGTTCTGGTCATGTCGCTGGCATCTGTCTTTGCTGCGGATGCGGCCAGATCATCCCGTGGAGTCACCGGCAAAAGTTTCGGCAGCTTGTCGGACGGTACACCTGTTTTGATCTATCGTCTTGTCAATTCATCGGGAGCCAGTATGGAGGTCACGGATTATGGATGCCGTGTCGTCCGGATCAACGTTCCTGACCGTGACGGCAAGATTGACGATGTCGTTCAGGGATGCGGAGACATCCGCACATTCGAGACCGGCAGGGAAAGGTTCTTCGGCCCGGTCATCGGACGTTTCGGAAACAGGATCGACGGAGGAAAAATCACTCTTGACGGTGTCGAGTACAAGCTCAACGCGAACGAGAAGTTCGACGGGGAGCCTGTCATCTGCCACGGAGGCGTGAACGGCTTTGACAGGAAAGTCTGGAACTCGGAACCTTTGGTGGAAAAGCATCGCGTCGGCGTGCGTTTCTCACGCCTCAGCCCTGACGGCGAGGAAGGCTTTCCGGGGAATATGAACTGTGCCGTAACCTACTGGTGGACCGATGACAACGTGTTCAGGATTGAATATGAAGCCACGACTGACAAACCCACTGTCGTGAACCTTTCCAACCACACCTACTTCAATCTCAAAGGACAGGACGGCGGTTACGTTATGGATCATATTCTTAAAGTGGACGCCGACAGGTATTTCCCGAACAATTCGCACTTCGTTCCTAAAGGAGACGCTGAGACTGTCGAGGGCACTCCGTTCGATATGCGCGAGCCACATCGTGTGGACTATGCCATCGACACTCCGAACGAGCATTTCATCACAATGCGCGGTTTCTCCGTCTGCTGGTACCTGAACAAGCCTATTGGCAAGTTCGGCAAGGCCGCGGACCTGTATGAGCCTCGGAGCGGACGCGGTGTCGAGACGTGGACCACAGAGCCGGGTCTCCTGACATTCACCGCCCGCAGCTTCAACGAGAAGATGATCGGCAAGAACGGCAAGCCGATGGAAAAGTTCGGCGGTATGCTTCTGGAAACCATCCATTTCCCCGATTCCCCGAACCGCCCTGATCTCCCGTCCACCGTCCTCCGCCCCGGAGAGACCTACCGCTCCACGACCGAGTACCGTTTCTACGCCAGATAGCCGGTCGCAGTGGTTCGGCGGGTTGCCAACCGCTTGTCGAAGTGACTGGATTACCATAACAAATACATCGGTCACTGAGCCTGTCGAAGTGACCACACTTACAGGAAATATACCGTGGCTCTGCAGAATTATCCTCTGTGGAGCCACGGTTCCCGCATATAAAAGCTGCTCAAAATGGTGCATTTTTCTCTACCAATTGCTATTTTTGCAAATAACACAAAGCAAAACCCATCGCTATGCCTGAATTGTCAATCGCCAAGTCCCTGAACAAAGCCTACAAGCAACTCCCTGTGGACAAGTCTGATTTCGAGATATTCAAAAATCAGCTCCGCATCTTCTACGAGCAGATCGAACACATCGACACTGAGGAGAAGGTCAAAGGCGACCTGATGGACTTCCTGAAACAAACGTTCTATGGTCAGGACTACAAGGTCTCTCCGAACGGCAAGATTGACTGCGCCATCCACCTTGGAAGCGGCATAGACGCTCCTGTGGGGGTGATCTGCGAGGTCAAGATGCCTTCCAACACATCCGAGATGGTCACAAGGGGCGACTTGAACCGTAAAGCGATGCAGGAACTTCTGCTCTACTGGCTGCGCGAGCGGGTGGGCAAAAAGAATATCCAGCTGAAGAAACTGATCGCCACAAACGTCTATGAGTTCTTCATATTCGACGCACAGGAGTTTGAGCGCGTCTTCTATTCCAACAAACGCCTTCTCAAACGCTATGAGGAATTCAACTCCGGCAGCCTTACTTCGGATAAGACTGATTTCTTCTACAGGGAGATCGCGTCCGAGTGCATAGCCTCGCTGGCCGATGACATTGAATATGTCTGGTTCGACATCCGTAAGTACAAGTCCTTCCTGAGTGGCGGGGAAGATCGTAAACTAATCGACCTTTACAAGGTCTTCAGTCCGGAGAACCTTCTCAAAAAGCAGTTTCAGACCGACAGCAACAAACTGAACACCAAGTTCTACAGTGAACTTCTCCACATCATCGGGCTGGAGGAGGTCGAGGACAAGGACAGCCATAAGCGCATCATCACCAGACTCAAGCCTGGGGAGCGGAACCCGGCGTCGATCCTTGAGGACGCTATGACGATCCTGGATGCGGAAGACTGGCTGGACAGAGTGCCGCGCCTATCCTCTTACGGTTCAGACAGGGAAGAACGTATGTTCAATGTGGCCCTCTCTCTGTCAATTTGTTGGGTGAACAGGATTCTGTTCCTGAAACTTCTTGAAGCCCAGCTGATAAAATATCATAAGGGTGACCGGTCATATTCATTCCTGAATCCATCTGTGATTCCGGACTATGATGAGCTAAACAAACTGTTCTTTCAGGTACTCGCCAAGCGTCCGGCGGATCGCCACGAAAGTGTAAGTGCAAGATATTCAAAGATTCCGTACTTGAACAGCTCGCTGTTTGAGATGAGTCGGCTTGAGTCGGAGACCATCCGTGTCAGCAATTTGGGCGGAGGGGAACTGCCTCTTTGCGCCGGCACCGTTTTGAAGGATGTCCGTGGCGGCCGTCTGCCGGCTCTCCGCTATCTGCTGGAGTTCCTTGACTCGTACGATTTCTCAGGAGAAGGTTCGGATGAAGTTTGCGACAACGCCAAGACCTTGATCAGTGCCTCAGTTCTGGGGTTGATATTCGAGAAGATCAACGGCCATCGCGATGGTTCGGTATTCACTCCGGGAGCCGTGACGATGTACATCAGCCAGGAAACCATCAGACGCGCGGTCGTCGGCAAGTTCAATGAAGCGATGGGATGGCATTGCCGTGACTACGATGAGTTGAAAGACAAGGATTTGGATGATCTGCACAAGGCAAATGAAATTGTGGATTCCTTGAAAGTCTGCGATCCTTCCGTCGGCTCCGGCCACTTTCTCGTCTCTGCCCTCAACGAGATCATCAGGACGAAGTATGATTTAGGAATATTGCTGGACCGCGATGGCCGCCGCATCAAGAAGCAGGACTACAGCATCGAGATCGTGAATGACGAGCTGATGGTCTCGGACGCGGACGGCGAGCCGTTCGCATATATTCCCGGAAATCCTGAGTGCCAAAGGATTCAGGAGGCTTTTTTCAGCGAGAAGCGCCGTGTCATCGAGAATTGCCTCTTTGGAGTGGACATCAACCCCAACGCTGTCAATATCTGCCGCCTAAGGCTATGGATCGAACTCTTGAAAAACGCCTTCTACACCAAGGAAAGCGGCTACACCGAGCTGGAGACCCTCCCGAACATCGACATCAACATCAAGGTCGGCAACTCCCTTCTGCACCGCTACGACATCACCCGGGACATTTCGGAGATCCTCCGCGATTCCGGAATATCCATCAATGAATATAAAGCCGCGGTCTCCGACTACAAGAACGCCCGCACAAAGGAGCGTAAGCGTTCCATTGAGGAGATGATTCAAAGAATCAAGTCCGGACTCCATACCCAGATGGGGATGAACGATCCGAAACTCTTGAGATTGAATAAATTGAAAGGAGAACTTCACAACTTGAAAGCCCCGCAGCTTTTTGAGGCCAGCAAGAAGGAGCAGGCGCGGTACGACAAGAAGATCAAGGATTTGAATTCACGAATATCCTTGATTCAGAAAGAGGTTGAAGCCATCCGCGACAACCGCTTTTTCATCGATGCCTTTGAATGGCGAATAGAGTTCCCGGAGGTGCTTGATGAATATGGTCGTTTCACAGGTTTCGACTGCGTTGTCGGCAACCCTCCGTACATCCAGCTTCAGAAGATGGGAGAGGGAGCAGATGCCCTTTCAAAGATGGATTATGCCACCTATGAGCGTACCGGTGACATTTATTGCCTGTTCTACGAGCTTGGTTGGCAGCTGCTAAGACCGTCCGGCCTCTTGTGCTTTATCACCTCGAACAAATGGATGCGTGCTGGCTACGGAGAGAAAACGAGGTCTTTCCTTTCCGACAAGACAAACCCACGCCTGCTGATAGACTTCTCCGGTGTAAAAGTCTTCGACAGCGCCACCGTGGACACCAACATCCTCCTCTTCGAGAAGTCCCCGAACACCCACGACACCATTTGCGCTGTGACCTCCGGCCAGTCCCGTGATGTCATCAATAATCTGAGCGTTTTCGTTCAGCAACAAGGCACCGTCTGCGGATTCACCGGCCCCGATGCCTGGGTGGTCCTCAGCCCCATCGAGCAGAGCATCAAGCGAAAGATTGAAAGCGTGGGGAAACCGCTGAGGGAGTGGGATATAAACATCAACTACGGCATAAAGACCGGTTACAACGATGCCTTCATAATCACAACCGAAAGGCGTAACGAGATCCTTTCGAACTGTAAGACCGATGAGGAGCGCCAAAGAACGGAGGAGATCATAAGGCCAATTTTAAGAGGCCGTGACATCAAGCGCTACTCCTACGACTGGGCGGGATTGTGGTTGATCAACACCCACAATGGAGTAAAAGGGAAGATTCCGCGCATAGACATCAATGATTTCCCTGCTGTAAAGGCCCACCTGGATCAGTTTTGGGATAAAATCAAGACCCGAGCCGATCAAGGCGACACCCCATATAACCTCCGTAACTGCGCTTATTTGGACGACTTTTCGCAGCCGAAAATCGTGTGGGGAAATTTATGTCTATCGGCCAGCTATGCTTTGGTTGACAAAGAGTATTTTGTGAACGCTCCTTCTCCTATGATAGTTCCGGCAAGCAGATATTTGTTGGCAATATTGAACTCAAGATTGGCTGATTTTTACATTCAGTTGTTAGGCGTGACACGGAACGGAGGCTATTTCGAGTACAAACCTGTTTTTGTTGAACAATTACCGGTACCAGTCCTTCAAGACGATGATCCTTCCTTGTTGAAACTTGAAGATTTGGTCAACTCGTCGGATTACCAAGCAATTGACCAGTGTGTTTACGACCTCTACGGCCTTTCTGAAGATGAACGAGAATATTTAAGTGGCAGTCCGAAGTAGCAAACCGCGCGGAATAAGTGTTCGTTCGTGAACCAAGGCTTTCCACGCACGGATCAGAGAAAAGAGTGCCTATCGTGCGTGGAATGACGGTACTCACGCACGAGGCAACTGAGCAAGGTCAGTCCCCACCAAGGAAATACTTGCCAATCATAGTCTTAAGCTCGCTGTCCGTGATATTCATAATTCCTGTGTTTACGATTTCTTCATATTCAGAAGTTTTGGATCGTATTACTCGCTTCTTCTGTTTGCCATCAATTTTCGCGACCAAGTGAATATTGCCGCGGTAAGCCTGTTCAATCCTGGCTTCATCAATCTGGTGGCCATTGATTTCAAAAGCGGAATACTGCCTTTCCTGACTTTGACAGCCTAAAAATCCCGCCTCTGCAACTACTTGAATATCCATTTGTTATAAAATTGAAAAAATT
>CAKVBK010000043.1 GCA_934725285.1 uncultured Bacteroidales bacterium
CGAAAGGACTCATCTTGGCTCCGAGAGCCACGTGACTGTCATGCAGACAGGTAACTTTGAGTTGCTCCTCCATAAATCAATTATCAGTGTTTAGTAAGATTCTGTGTTAAAGCGCAAGCCTCAGACCGAAGGTTCCCTTGATGTTCTTGGCAGGCATATAGGACCTGTTGGAGATACGGCATGCATCCCAGCGACTGGCGCAGCTGCCGCCACGGAGGATCCTCGTCCCGCCTTCCGTGGCGCCGACCGGGTTGACTTGGGCGTCTTTTGAATATTCAGCCGCACGGTCGTAGCACCACTCCCAGACGTTTCCGCTCATGTCGTATATTCCCAACTCATTGGCCTTGCGCGTCTTGACATTCTGCGGTTTTGACTTGGCATTGTCAAGGAACCACATCGCGTCATATTCGTTTGAACCGCTGAATCCATAGTGGCGGGATTTCTGGCCACCTCTGGCGGCATATTCCCACTCAGCCTCGGTAGGAAGTCGGAACTTACGTCCTGTCAACGTGTTGAGCTTACTGATGAAAGTCTGGCAATTATACCATGAGACATTCCCGACAGGCTTCTGAGGATCGTCCACATCATTCAGATAAGGAACGGATCCCATAACGGCGTTCCACAAGGCTACGGTAACCTCGGTCTCACCTATCTCGAAGTCATCGAGAGTGACGGGATGCGCCGGAATCTCGTTCTCCGGGGCGGTGAAATTATTGTACGGAGAATCTGCGGCGTTGTACCCCATCGAGAACGTGCCGCCTTTCACCTTTATCATCTTGAATGCAACATCTCCGACAGCGAACACTTCCGGTTTCGCATCCACGGCGTCGATCTTCTCCCGATCAATCACGGTACCGTCAATCTGCCCGAGAAGCGCGTCAGACAACGCATCCTCTGTCGGCTGAGCCAATCTGAAACCGACCTTCGCCTTGCTGGTGTGGCAGTCCACCTCCATTCTCTCAAGTACGGTCCTGACAACCTTACCGTCTTTATCAGCAGGTCCTTCAGGATTGACGGCCAACTCCATCGGCTTGAAACATTCATCGCCTGAGGCCCCGTCAGGCACTGCGTCATAGCTGTCAAGGCACCATTCCGCGATTGAAGTGAAATCCTTCCCGTTCTGAACCCTCTGGGCATATTCCCACTGCGCCTCGGTCGGAAGTATGAATATCTTGCCGGTAGCCTTGTTCAGCTTGCCGAGAAACTTGACGGCATCAACCCAAGACACCATATCAACCGGTGCGTCAGGGTTCTGAACAGAACTTGGATTGCTGCCCATCACAGCGGTCCACAAAGCCTGTGAGACCGGCTTGGCGGTGATGACAAATCCGTCGAGAGCCACCTCGTGGGCAATCCCATTGGTGACCTTCCTGCGATTGTCCGCGGATAGGCCCATGGTGTAGTGGCCGGCCGGAATCTTGACCATATCAAACGTGACGTCCCCGACGGTATATTCCATCTGATAGTCCACGCCCTCAGGCTTCTGAACCGTTGTCTTGCATGCCGTAATAGACAGCGCCGCCGCCAAAACGGCAATCATGTTTAAGAATTTATTCATTTTCCGTGGTATTCTTAAAAATCACAATCTCAAATGTAATCAAAAACTTTCAATTTGAAAACACCGTCAACGAATGTTGCGGATTTTTCTGCGAAGGTTCTCCGGAAGGAGTCCGGCAAGATGCTCCCTGGCGCTCTGAGGCACGAATATCCTTTTCAAGGAAGCGCCATAAAACGCATCGTCCCCGATGAACTCCAGACCGGCGGGAAGTACGATTTCCTCCAATGACTCACAGGCCAGAAACGCACCCGCGCCGATAGCCTTCAGTCCTTTGTTGAACTTCACCTTGTTCAGCGAGAAACACTCTTCGAACGCCCCGTCTCCGATGGCGACCAACCCGGCCGGGCAACTTACAGATCGAAGTTCCCAACAGCCGAAGAAAGCGCCGTCTCCTATGAATATCAAGTCTTTAGGCAAACGGATGCTTTTCAGCCAACCACATTCGCGGAAAGCCTCGCGGCCGATGTGCGTGACACTTTGCGGAAGGAATATCTTGTCCAGGAACGACGCCCTTTCCTCTTCGGGAATATCCTCGCCGATCTTCCTGTCCTCGGCCATATATGGCTGAAAGGCGAAAGTTTCGTCACAGATGATTTTCGTTCCATCCTTGACATGGACCTCGCCAGGATAGTTCTCCGCATCCAGAAGTCTTGTTCCGTCGGATGAGTAATTACAACAATTATCATTGTCCCAGACATCACACTCGCGGTCCTTTTCAGAGGCCGTCGTGTCAAGTCTGAGAGCCTGTAGCCAGTCTTGCATATCCGGAAAATATTATGTCAGAACGATTTCAGGAAGTCGAGATCTTTTTTGAGCATTATCTTCGGCTCCATCAAGGCGACTTTCTGGAACAGTTTGAACTGATTGGCCTTGGAAAGATAGACCTTGTCCTCGTGCTTTCCTTTGCGCCACCATTTATAGAAGCCGATCGGGTCGTTCTCGAACGGGATTCTGGCCAGAATCTCTGAGGTATAGCCAGGGAAGTCGATTGTCAGGCCAAGCCCCATAAACTGCTTGTAGTACTGCTGGTCAGCCCTGCGGAGCTTGCTCATCAAAGGGTTGTAGACCTCGAATACATCGACCTGCATCGTCTTCTCGCGGACAATCATCCTGTGAATCCTGACCGGGTCGTAGTTAAGCCACGAACCGACCCTCAATGTCTTTGGCCCCTCGTCAGTGTCAAGGGTCAATTCATCCATAGAATAATAAACCTTCTCGGGGTCGAGAGGATAGACAGGATCAGTCTCCGCCATAGTCAACGATTTTTAAACTAAAGAACAAATATAGACAAAAAAATCGTCCAAAGAAAACCCATTCCGGTTCACAGAATATATTTTGGAGTCAAAAGGACAAAGAAAGGCAGTCAGAAATGGAATTTCTTGTGCTTAAGCCACAGGCCATAGACCTCGCTGACATTTCCGGCTGTGACAAATGACTTGATGTCCTCGCGCTTTAGGTATTCCATAAGATTGGAGAACTCGTCCTGGGTGAGAAGAGTCTGGATCTCCATACTTTTATCGCCGGTGTACCCTCCCGTGACCTCGTAAAGGCTGCATCCGCGGCCAAGTTGGTCAATGATGAAACGCCGGATCCTGTCATGATCACGTGAGATGACGCAGACCCTCTTGCGCTTGTTTAGGCTGGCCGTGAAATAGTCCACCACGAGACCGTTGATCCACGTGCCGATGAGGCCGATGATCACCATCTTGAACGGATTGATGGCGAACGCGGTGCAACAGATTACAGCCCCGGCAACGGAAACTGAGGCGCCGATGTCGAAGTGAAGGTACTTGTTGACGATTTTCGCAAGGATGTCAAGTCCGCCGGTAGAGGCGTTGATGTTGAACAGAATAGCCTGCGACATGCTCAGCAGCAGGACAAAGCAGCAGAGATCAAACCAGATGTCACCCATGACTGAAGTGGCGCCAGGCTCCATAAGGTTCTCATAAGGCATCACCCACGCCCAGAAATCCATCAGCGGACCGAGAATCATGGCTGTGTAGACGGTCTTGGCTCCGAATTCCTCTCCGATCAGAAGCCACGCCAAAACCAGCAGGATGGCATTGATAATGACGACAAAGAGAGAGACTTTGATCTGGATGCCGAAAAAGGCCTCGCATATTCCTGAAAGAACAATGGAAAGGCCGGAGATGGTTCCGATGATCAGTTTGCTCGGCACAAGGAAATAATAGACAGCCGCGGCGGCGACCAGCATACCAAGAGTCATCACCACCACTTCCTTCCAGAATTTGCCGGTGGACACCAGACATGCCAATTTTTGAATTTTCTCGTTCATTTTAGTGTTACGCCAAAAACGGGTGCAAAGTTAGGATTATTTTCCCATAGTTGTCATTTGAACGGCACGAATAATTAAAAATTACTGACGTCCGCCCGTACATTATAAGCCGATTGTGATTGACATTTATCCTGCGACCCGCTACCGCGCGAAGCGACGGACAAGAGTCGCAAGCAAGATCAGAGCGGCCATAAGTGTGGACAGACGGCCGATAAAGTCCCCGTGGACTGTGAAGAAAGTCTGCTCATCACTCAGTCCAACCTTGCCTTGAAGGACCTCCGGCCGCCACCACGATGTGTGGGAGACCACTTTGCCGGAGGGATCGATGATGGCGGAGATGCCCGTGTTGGCGCTGCGCGCGATCCAGCGACGTGTTTCTATCGCACGTAGGGAGGCATACGAAAGGTGTTGTCTATAACCTGGGGTGTTCCCCCACCATGCATCGTTGGTGATCACGGTCAAGAGACGGGCCCCGTTACGGACATAACGTGTGCAATATTCACCATAGACAGACTCGTAGCAGATTGCGCAGCCTACAGGTATGGTCTCTGAGACTGTGACATCCTTTGAAGGTATTTCCCCTTCGGAAACAAGTTTCTCCGTGGCCTCATCACCCACTGGAACCGCCGCTAAGGCATATTCATTGAAATGCAGAGGTCCGGTCTCTTCCTGACCGATGCAACGCCCCATCACACCGCCGAGCCAATCATCTATCTTGCAGAAGATCGCAGGGTAAGGCGTCATTTCCACAGCCACGACAAGCTTGCTTTTGTGAAACATTTCCGGGAAGCTGAACGCATCCAGCATCAGCGCGGAATTGTGCGTCTCCATCCAGACTCCGCTGCCGGCGCGCCGTGCGGTATGGGATGGTTTTAGAGCCCTTTTCAGATAAGTCCTCGATGACGCGCCCACAAGCAGGTTGGCATTCGGATGCTTAGCAAGAAATGACGTGAATCTTTGGACGGAAGGACTGGACGAAGGGTCGTTTGTCACGACATCTCCGGTAAAGGTCTCCGGAGCCACAAGCAGGACTGGAACACTGTCCGGAATATACTCGAATTGACTGAGCAACAGTTCGTTCTGTTCTTCCTGTGTCATTCCGCCGAATTTGTTGTACGGATCTATGTCCGGCTGAGCGATGACAACATCAAGCGTCTCGTCACAAGACTCCGGCTTAAGGAAAACGGACACGACCGGAGGGGCGATGAACAATGCCAAAGTTCCCAGCAAGGCAGCCGACTTCGCCTTCCGGTTGAATGTCATCCAATGTCCGTCCGCCAAAGATTCCAAAATTGCGAACACGCTGAGGTTTGCCGCCCAGACAAGGAGCGAGCCGCCGAGGGTGCCGGTATATTCATACCACTGGATCCATCCGGTCGTGCGCGCGAAGGCGTTGCCAAGCACAAGCCAAGGCCAGCTGATCTGCGCGTCGGTAAGATACCACCGTTCCCACGCGATCCATGCGAAAACAAGGAATATGTAAGGAAGCGCACCACGAAGCCACTTCCTGCTCCAACGGAACAGTCCGAAAACCAGCGACATCTGGAGAGAGTTGGCAAGGATGGCGAATATTCCTCCACCCAACGTGGCATTGCAGACCCAGAAAGTTGTTGCTGTGTTCCAGAGGACAAAGCACAGATAGTGCCACCAGCAAAAACCTTTCATTTCATCCCCGGTGGCGATATCCTCGGCCCACAGAAGCGGCACAAAGGCTATCAACGACAACCAACCTGTCCCGGGAACGAGGAACGGAACGCTCAGCAATGCCGACGACATCACAATCAGCAGCAATATTGTCATTTTTCTGGACATAATCCGCAAAGATATGTAATCCGAATCAATTTTAAAATCCTGTGACGATGAAGATCCTAAGGTCAGAACTTGAATTCCAGACCAAGAGTGACCACAAAACGGTTGTCATGGGGGACTTTCACCCCGTCCTTCATCTCATAGCGGTGGGTCATTCTCCAGAAAGCATCAATCCTCAACACCCTGAATATGTTAGTGATACCAACGCCCATCTCCACATAAGGCCTGTTCAGTTTGCCCATCTTCTCCGGGAAAAGCATCACCGAACCGAAATTCTTGTCTCCGGTTATTCCGTTGTTCTCCTTCCTGACCGTCCCGTATGCAGCCCTCAACGATGCGACCTCTCTCCATTGCAATCTCTTCAGAAGCGGAATCTTGCCAAGGAAGAATCCTTTGAAATTATGCTCCCAAAAGAGTGTGACCCAAAGGTCCGACGCGAACTCGTAATAGTCCATGCAATTGAATGAATATCTTGAAAATGTGTACGTCCCGTTTCCTTCATGAATCTTGAGCATAGGATACGGTACCTTTCCGACAATCGTTCCGGCGTTGAGATCGAACTTTGACAGTCCGACAGGAGGAATCGGCAGGACATAGTGGATGGACAGCTCGGGACGGAAATAAGTATATTCATTCTTGCCTATTCCCTTCACGGAAGCGATCAGGTCCATTGTCACCACAGGGTATTTTGAATAGAGGTAATGCTTGTCAAATGTCGCCCTCGTGACAATCTCATCCTTTGAGAAGCGCATCTGAAGATGAGCCTGATTGTAACCGACCGAATTGAAGTAATAGCCGCCGGGCGATACCATCGGAACGAACAGATTGGAGAATATCCTGCGGCTTTCCAGCGAGAATATCGTGTTGAAGCCCTGCGACCATTCACGCTGCCATGACAGAGAATAGTCGTTGACCATACTCATTTTCTGGCTGTTGGCCTTTGCGAGCACGGACGTCATCAGACTTCCGCTGCCGTAAATCGACGGACCTTTTCCCAACTGCATGGCGTCGTGCCTGTAAGAAAAGGTCAGCTTGCCGGTCGGCTGAGTGTTGAACATATATTCAAAGGTGCCTCCTCCCTTGAAAGTATGATCCTTGAAACCATAGGCCGCATAGCCCATCATCCGGAACTTACGGCTGAGCTTGTTGGTGGTGCGCAGCCCGAGCTGAACCCTGTCCCCCTCCAGTTCATTGAAGCTGTACAATGACGAATACGGGCCGAACCCGACATATTTAAGGTTGAGGAAACCGTTCACAAGCATTTCGGCCAAGGCATAGGCATCCTTGTAAAGAGGAACGTTCTGGATTGAATCCACCATATTGTATATGCCCTGCTCCTTGTCGCTCAAAGGGAACGGGCGCACACTCTGCCAATAGGTTTCATCGTTGTTCATCACATCCTTGCCGGCCTGGACCTGGGCGTTGATGTCATCCTTGTCCTCCTTCAAGGTTGTCTCAAAGTCCGGATTTGAATAGTCTATCTGCCTGTTGCCAAGAAATGAGATCATTTTGGAGGAGTCCCTCATCGTCACAGAGAAATCCACGTACATCCTGTCCTGCTTGTAGAACCAAGTTGAATCCGGAAGCCGCCGGTTCTCCACATCTATCGCCATATCTCTGACCCAGTTCACATTAGACCCCTTCTTAAGTCTTACGTGGATGTCGCGTAGGGCATAGTCTCCGGCATCAATCGACATCTCTCCGTCAAATGTCGGCGAGGAGACCCACTTCGAAGGGTGGAACCTCACCTTGTAGGTCTTGCGCCCGTCGACCTGAAGGCTGTCGACAAGATAGTAGTTATAATATGTCGTTCCCACGGACGAGAGCGGGGACGGAATCTCGATCTGGAATATGTTGATATAGTTGTCGTAGAAGTTTGTCTTCACATACATATTGCCGGTGAACTGGGCCAGCACCGGATCGTTCTCCACACCGGAGATCCTCGTGGCTTTTATGATCTCCCTGTCGGAAGGCGGATCCTTGCGGTGGTAGTACTTTGAGGTGGACTCGGAAATCAGCACCGGCAGGTAAGGCTGCCCGGAGACCACGGACGTGTCCATGTAGTCATAGACGAACCTGAAACTCTTCGGCAACATCCTTTTGATCATCCGGTTCTCCGGATTGGTCAAGTCAAGCTCCATCTTGGTGTACACGTCACAGCTGTACTTCGGCCTTCGTTCCGGATTGTTGCGGACCTTGGCTTCGTCTATCTTTCTCAGAATAGAGCGGATGTAGCTGTCGTCCGGCTTCACGACAGCCGCGCTGAGTTCGTCAACAACCGGCTTAAGAATAAAGACCACCTCATTGAAACTGTGCGGAGTGATTCGTTTGACCTGTTCCTCGTACCCCAGAATCGACGCAGAAAGCGCCGTCAGAGAATCAACCCTCGTTTCAAGAAAGAAATTGCCGTCAATGTCGGCCGAGACTCCGACCGTCGAGTTGAGGAAATATATTCCAGCGAAAGGGACTCCATCCCCAGTTGCGGCATCAAGCACGCGCCCCTTCACCTTTGTCGCTTGTGCGGAAGCGTCCGGGAGGAAAAGGGTCGTCAGCAGAATGGTCACAGATAGGATTCGGAGAATATGTCGTAAGTCGAATGTCATTTTCTGGAAAAGTGTCCAATCATCGGATCCTGTCAATCTTCAGCTGCTGAATCTTGTAGCTGTCACCGCAGTTGCTGACAAAGATCGTGACCTCAAAAACTTCACCCCCGGCGTTCAGATAACCCAAAGCATATTTGGAATTGGATCTGGAAGCCGTGTGGCTTATCTCGAACGAACGGGGGGTATGATTGTCAAAGAAGGCCTTCAGGATCTGCTTTGCCTGATTCTTGCTTGAATCATTTGTCGTGGACATGATCGTTATTTCGAGATTGTCCGCGAACCATGCCGACAGCCTTTCAGCGTCACCCTGCCCCAAATATTTGGCGATCGGGACAAAGACATCATAACTGTCGGAGGAAGCATAGGAGCCCACCCCGAAAAGCAAAGCGGAAACCGCAAAGAATATTCTTGCGAAAGCCTTCATAACGCGAATAGTTTAGTTGCAAATACCGAGCCACTTTCTTATTTTTGCACATATGAAAATCAGCTTGCTCACAGTCGGCAAGACCGACATCGGTTGGGTGCGGGAAGGTTTGGGGACATATTCATCCAGACTTTCCCATTATGTACCGTTCAACATCATCGAGATTCCTGAACTGAAAAACGTTTCCGCGCTCACTAAAACGCAGATAAAGGAGAAGGAAGGCGAACTGATTCTGAAATGTGTCAAAGCGTCAGACAGGATCATACTCCTTGACGAGCGGGGCAAGGAATACCGTTCCGTCGAATTCGCAGGTGAAATCGAGAGGATGATGGCCGGTGGTGGCAAAGATATTGTATTCATCATCGGCGGAGCCTACGGATTCTCTGATGCCGTCTATGCCAGAAGCGACGGGAAGATGTCTCTTTCTAAAATGACATTCTCGCACCAGATGGTCAGGACAATATTCACCGAACAGCTCTACAGGGCATTCACAATCATTAAAGGGGAACCTTACCACCACGAATGAGCAAAAGAAAGTTTGGCATACGGAACTTCATCATCGGGGGATTTCTGGCGTTCGCTGTCATCCTTATAATCTTCTCATTGTCTGTAAACAAGCTTCCGGGCAACACTGAAAGAGCCGCCTCAGAAATCAGCAGGACCGCCAGCGCGAGGATGCACATTCTTGATGAATATATCAGTTCGGCTCTGTCGGCGGACCGGAGAACATGGGCAGGGCAGGACGATGTGCCGGGTGATATGGTCATCTACCGCTACATAGACGACACCCTCCAGTCTTGGAGCAACCAGTTTCCGGTCAGGAACGATGACATAGGCTCCAGAATAGTGTTTCCGCGGCTATCCAAACCGAGAGAGAGTCTGTATTCCCCTCTCTCCGAGGTTACCGAAGAGGTCACGTTCGTCAACTACGGCCAGAAATGGTACCTCGTCAAAGCACGGGATCTTGGTGCAAGGAAGGTGATAGCAGGTCTTGAAATCGTGGACTCTATGTCAGACAAAAGTCCCAACGGGGTGAACAAGAAGCTCGGGCTCGGCAGGGGGTATGCGATTGTCCCGCTGTCTGAAAGCAGCGGATCCGCGGTAACCCTTGATGGCAGGCCGGTGTTCAAGATTGTGGCGGACTCTATGGCCGGAAGATCCGCGACGGCGCACTCCACGATGATATGGTTCGCGATCGTGTGCTTTGTCATAGCATCTTTGCTTCACCTGTCCGGGAAACGCAGCCTTAAACGCCTTATGCTTGTCCTGCCAGGGCTTTTGGCAGTGATAACGGCCGCATATTTCTGGGGCGAGAACATCAAGAACAGCTCAAAGCTGTTCTCCCCCACCGTCTATGCGGACGGACAGCTGTTCAATTCCCTGGGGGCCGTGCTGATAGCGTCAATGCTCATAGTGCTGTGTGTCTGCTGCATATTCGTGACCAGAAACGACATACACAGAAGAATACTAAGGTCAAGGCACATCAAAGGGACGCTTTGGATCTATGCGGTCAGCATTTTCATGCTGATTGCCGGTGTGCTTGCCTATGTCCACGTGATCTTCAGGAGTATAATTCTCAATTCAAACATCTCACTGGAATTGTACAGGCTCAATGATCTGAATATCTTCAGCCTGCTTGTCTACCTGATGCTCACATGCCTGCTGCTGACCATCCCTCTGCTGACCCAAATGATTATGCCGGCGCTAAAGAGACTGCTTGGAATAAGGCACGATATGTTCTCTGCCGGTGGAAGGGCGGTCACTGCTGTGATTTTCTCGGCCTACCTGGTTGGCATGGCCGGTTTTCTCGGTTTCCGTAAGGAAAAGGACAGAGTGAATGTCTGGGCCAACAGGCTTTCCATAGAAAGAGACATCAGTCTGGAACTGGATCTGAAACGTGTCGAGGACAAGATCGCTGCCGACAGGCTTATCGCAAGTCTATCGATTCTCGAAAACAGCAACAGCATCATTTTAAACAGAATAGCAGAAAGTTACCTATTCAGGGTCGCTCAGGATTACGACATCATGGTGGATCTTTTCCCTGAAAACGAGAAAGATCAGAAGTCACTTGCCTTCTTTAGGAAAATGATTTCCGGAGGGACTTCGATTTCCGAGGGATCAAGATTCAGCTATATGCGAGACGCCAAAGGACACAGCATGTACGTCGGCAGCTTTGCCTATTATAATTATGGCAGCGGGGTGACGATGATGCTTCTGCGTGTTTCGCCGAAATCAAATCGCGAGAACAAAGGCTATGCAAGGATCCTTGGATATTCAGCGCCGGGGGATGTGCTGATACCGGCGAGGTATTCCTACGCCAAATATTCCAACAAAACACTATCTTCTTACAAAGGGAACTATTCCTACCCGACGATTGTGGACTCCGAGCTTGAAGAGGAGATAAACAATGCCGAAGACGGGGTTGTCAGACTCAACGGGTATACCCATTTCGTGAACAAAGTCTCCGACAACGACCTTATCATCGTGTCCAGACCAACCACGGAAAATTTCAATTATTTTGTGGCGTTCCTTTTCCTGACGCTGATTTTTTATTTCTGCCTTACGCTTCTCACCCTGACTCGCGTGCACCCAAGACAAAGAGAAAGCAACTATTACAAATCCAGAATCAATTCGGCGATGATGCTCGCCCTGATCATGACATTGATCACCCTCGCGACTGTCAGTGTGCTGTTCGTGTACAGAAGAAACAACGCCAATCTGAAGTCTTCGATGGCGGACAAGATCAACACACTTCAGGCCCTGCTTCAGGCAAGATGCCGTTTTGCCCATGATTTCACGGATCTGAACACACAGGAGGCCGCCAATATGATCGAGGACATCAGCAACACGATGAAATCCGACATAACGATCTACACCACGAGCGGGAAGGAGTTCAGGTCAACCACACCGGAAGTGTTCGACATGATGCTCCTCGGCACGAGAATGAACCAGAACGCATTTGAAAGCATCATCTACAAAAACAAACGATATTACATCGGACGTGAGGACATCGGCTCCAAGCCGACATATTTCCTCTACGCGCCTGTGTTCAACGCACAGGGAAAGATGATCGCCATAATGTGCTCACCTTTCACCGACGAGAGCTTCGATTTCAAGTCAGAGGCTGTACTGCACTCACTTACCGTGGTCACTGTGTTTATGATCTTGCTCCTGCTTGCCAGGTTCATAACAGCCACTGCCGTCGACAAGATGTTCAAGCCTCTCTCAGAGATGGGACGCAAGATGAACGAGGCCAGCATCAACAATCTTGAATACATCGTCTACGAGAGGGACGACGAGGTCGCCAGGCTTGTCCGGGCATACAACCTGATGGTGCACGACCTGTACAACTCCACCAAAAAGCTTACCCAGGCGGAGAGAGACAAGGCTTGGGCCACCATGGCACGCCAGGTCGCGCACGAGATCAAAAATCCGCTCACTCCCATCAAGCTTCAGATTCAGAGACTTATCCGACTGAAAATGAACGGGAACCCTGTCTGGGTGGACAGATTCGACGAGATTTCCGAGGAGGTCCTCAAACAGATAGATCTGCTGGCAGACACAGCCAACGAGTTCTCCACGTTCGCCAAGCTTTACACCGAAGAGCCTGTCGAGATTGACCTGGACAAGTTGCTGAAAGAGGAAATCGATCTGTTTGACAGCAGGGAAAACATCAGGTTCTCATACATGGGACTTGACAACGCCACGGTGAACGGGCCTAAACCTCAATTGACGCGTGTGTTCGTCAATCTGATCAACAATGCCGTGCAGGCGATCGAGAACGCGCAGTCCGAGGCCCAAGAAAGAGACGGGCAACCATTCCTCGGCCAGATTGTGATCTCGCTCAGGCTCTCAAGCAAGGATGGATTCTACGATATAGTGTTTGAGGACAACGGCCCCGGAGTCACAGACGAGAACAGAGCCAAACTCTTCACCCCTAATTTCACGACCAAGAGCAACGGCACCGGACTCGGGCTGTCAATCTGCAGGAATATTCTCGAGAAATGCAATGGCGAGATATTCTATTCCAAGTCGTTCGCTCTCAAAGGGGCGTGCTTCACAGTACGTTTTCCGAAAGGTTGAACGACAGAGATTCCCAGGCCAATTGCAGCCGTCACAGGGATTCAGAGAATAAGAAGCAATGCGCTAAGGACCAACGCGCAGGCCAGGATTATGTCGATAAGACGTCCGTGTTTCTCTGTCAGGCTGTTAAGCCATGAACCAGCCACAAGCCAGACCAGATTCGCCACCGGCCCGGCAAGGACAAGCATCACCGCCACCTTGGCAAGTTCCGCGAGAGAGCTTGAATATGGCAGCACGAATGTGCTGAGGGCTGTAAAGCAGAACATCCAGACCTTGGCGTTTGTAAGTTCTATGACAAAGCCCGTCAAGAATGTGCAGGACCGGGCCATCTCATCCTTTGGCCTGCCGGAACGGATGATGATCATAGCAGCAAGGCAGACCATATAGAGAGCGCCGGCGTAGGCAAGCCACTTGGCGTACTGTCCGAGAAAATCACCAAGATAATGCGTGATCAGAAGGATTGCCGTGTCAATCACGGCGAATCCTCCGACGAATCCCCACCAGATCCTCATCGCGTTCCGCCTTCCAAAGTGAATTCCTGAATGGAACGCGCACAGGTTGGAAGGCCCAGGAGTATAGCCAAGGGCAAGAATGTAGAGAAGAAGCGACGGAAGCATCTGGCAAGGCATATCCAGCAATTATTTTAGTCTGACCTCTACGAAGAGTGGAAGGTGATCTGAAGCATGGGTGACATCTCCGTCCCGGAACTCGGTACATACTTCAGACTTCAGGACTTTCACCTTTGCCCCGTTATTCAGAAGCATAATGTAGTCAATGCATGCCGCAGGATTGTCGGACGGGAACGTCGGATCCAATCTCGACAGGATCGTCCAATCCTTAAGCAGGAGTCTGATCGGATTACTGTCCGGATCCGAATTCAAATCCCCGCACAGGAACACCGGCTTGCCGCTTCCTGAATATTTTGCCTTCAGAGTCTCACTTATCTGACGTGCCTGATCGGTACGCGCGGCATCGGAGACGTGGTCAAGATGAGTAGAGGCGAAAACATAGCGCTTAGTCTCCACAACCACGCAGACACGAGGTTCAGCGCCGACCCCAAGCGGCATATTGATGGCATATTCATCAATCACTTTATCCTTGGTAACAAGGCCCTCTCCGTAGGAACCTCCCATGTAAGGCATCGCTCCGCGGTAGGCATAATGCCACTTTTCTCCAAGACATTCCGCCAGATGCCTTGTCTGGTAGACATTGTGCCGGCGGTTGCAGCTGTCCTGCTCGTTAATGGCCACGGAACGCGCGCCTTTCTCCCTTATCATCGCGGCCACCTCAGGAGCGCTGTCTTTTGTGTATTTGGAAAACACTCCGACATTGTATGTCATCAACTTAACGGACGAGCACCCACACGCCATGATGCAGCTGGCGGCACCCATACAAAGAATCCGGCTAAAAGATAGTCTCATAACAAAAGATGAATTAATACAATAAAAATAGTCAGAATATTCCACTTTTCCAAATAACGCAAAAGAGGCCCGCCTTTGTGGCGAGCCTCCTTTGTAGCCCCAATAGGAATCGAACCTATATTTAAGGTTTAGGAAACCTCCGTTCTATCCGTTGAACTATGAGGCCATTAGTTTTCTACCGAAGAGACTACTCCGCGCTCTTCTCGATGATCTGACGTCCTCTGTAGTAACCGCACTCAGG
>CAKVBK010000044.1 GCA_934725285.1 uncultured Bacteroidales bacterium
GCCGTATGCTCCGCATGAGGGGTATCAAGCACAATGTCCTCAATGCCAAGGAGCACGCAAGGGAGGCTGAGATCGTCGCCCAGGCCGGTCTGTCCAGCACCGTGACCATCGCCACGAATATGGCGGGCCGTGGAACCGACATCAAGCTTTCACCCGAGGTCAAGGCCGCCGGAGGTCTTGCGATCATCGGTACGGAGAGGCACGACAGCCGCCGTGTGGACCGTCAGCTCAGAGGCCGTGCCGGACGTCAGGGAGACCCTGGATCTTCAGCGTTCTATGTTTCCCTTGAGGACAAGCTGATGCGTCTGTTCGGATCCGAGAGGATCGCCGGAGTTGTTGACAAACTTGGAATGGCCGATGACGAGGCTCTGGTGAGCGGAATGCTTTCCAAATCAATAGAAAACGCGCAGAGGAAGGTCGAGGAGAACAACTTCGGAATCCGTAAGAGGCTTCTTGAGTATGACGATGTGATGAACTACCAGCGTGAGGCCGTCTACGCCAGAAGGCGCAACGCCCTTTCCGGAGAGAGGATAGAGATCGATGTCAGGAACATGATGATCGACTCCGCTTCCATCATCGCCGGGCGCGCCGAGGGAATGTCCTATCAGGATTTCGAGGAATATGTGATGGCTCAGCTGTCAATAGACCTCGGTTTCGATGAGAAGTTCTATTCAAACGCCAAGGGCGACCAGCTCACTGATGCCCTCTGCAAGCAGATGCAGGCTGTTTACGAGCGCAGGATGAACACCCTCGCCGAGAAGGTCTATCCGTTCATCAAGATGATCTTCGAGAAGCAGGGCAACATGTACAAGAACATCGCCATCCCTATCTCGGACGGCCGCAAGATGTTGACCCTCAGCGTTGATCTTGAAAAAGCCTACAACACTCAGGGAAAGGAGATCGCCAAGGCTCTAAGCCGTTCGATCATACTCTATCAGATTGACGAGCACTGGAAGCAGCATCTGCGTGATATGGACGATCTTCGTCAGAGCGTGCAGAATGCCGCTTACGAGCAGAAGGACCCGCTTGTCGTTTACAAGTTGGAAAGCTACAACCTGTTCGCCACCATGCTTGAGGAACTCAACAAGGATGTGCTCTCATTCCTTCTCAGGGCGTTCGTCCCTCTGCGTGAGGACAGCGAGGCCCGTCCGGCCCAGGCTCCGAGAAGCCAGGACATGAGCAACATGAGGACGCAGCGCAATGACCTTACTACCAATGGTGAGCAGAAGGCGAGGACTCCGATCCACGTGGACAAGAAGATCGGCCGCAATGATCCATGTCCATGCGGCTCCGGCAAGAAGTACAAGAACTGCCACGGCGCTGGCTTGGTTTAATGAATATTTATAGGCTGTTTTTATTTTCCAAGGCATCGAATCTGAAAGCGGCCTGTTGGCAATAACAGTAAAAAACGGATTCAAGAATATGAGCGCGAATTATGGTTCAAACGATTCTGCGAGCGTGAATGACATCAGCAGAATCTCGGCCGGTTCGGTAATCAAAGGTGAGATCACATCTCCCAACGACATCAGGATTGACGGTACGTTCGAAGGCCGTATCTTTTCCCAGGCAAAGGTCGTTGTCGGCGAGAAAGCAGTGATCAAGGGTGACATCATCTGCAACAACGCGGATTTCTGGGGCAGGATCAACGGTAATTTCTTCGTGAAGGATACCCTTTCCCTGAAGGACACTTGTGTTGTTGAGGGTGACCTCCACATCAGAAGGCTTCAGGTCGAGCTTGACGCCAAATTCAACGGCAACTGCAAGATGATCACCGAAGAAGAGTTCAACCAACTCACATCGGGCTCCCGTCCCGGAATGTATGATGTCCAGGCTCCCGCCCCTAAGGAAGAGGATGACTTCTCCGTTCCTTCCGGCAAGTCTCCGTTCTCTATCCCTGCCAGCGACGAGATTCCTGAGGCATAGTTCTCTTTTCCTCTGGTGTGTCCAAAAATACAGGAATAAGTGATAACAATGTAAAGTTCAAGGAAATATACGATAAGTATTTCCACGAACTTTACTTGTATCTTCATTCTGTCACGGAAGACAGCCAGGAAATCGAGGACATCATTCAAGATGTCTTTCTGAAGCTTCTTCAGGGAGGCATTGACATTTCATCCATCTCCAATGTCAGGGGATATATTTTTTTCTGTGCCCGAAACGCTTTGTACAACCGTTTGAGGGACAAAGCGAACAGAAAACGGATAATCTCGGAGGTTTTCACCGAAGTCTCCATGCAGTCAGACGAGCCTGATGTGACTGACACAGAAGCGTTGATCAAATGCGCCAATGATGCCGTTGACATGCTTCCTGAAAATTGCGGCGAGATATTCCGTATGGTGAAGATGGAGCATAAGTCGTACAGGCAGACGGCGGAGGTGAAGGGGCTTTCCATCAAGACGATTGAATCGCAGATGGGCATTGCTCTCAGAAAGATCCGTGAGTACGTGAAAAAAAATCTGAAATCTTTTTAAGGGTTTTCCGGAATCAAGTGTCTATATTGTGAAAACACTGATAACAGATATGGACAAAATCCCGTATGAGCTGATAGCCAAGTATCTTAGCGGAGAGTGTCTGCCTGCGGAGGAGCGGACGCTTGAGCGATGGTTGGACGAAGGTTCGGAAAACAGAAAGATTTTTGAGGAACTGTCGCAGGAATGGTCGGCGGTGTCTTCCTCCGTGAAATATTCCCTGGTGAGGAGTGATGTCTGGTCTAAATTGGAAGACCGGCTATATTCTTCAAGTCATCGCATTCGCAGAACAGGCATATTCAGTCGCGTGGCGGTCGTCGCGGCCGCTGTCGCTTTGGTTTCCGTGCTTGCGTTCGCTTTTGTTAAAGTAGAGATGACGGAAAAACTGTATGCCTCGCAGATGATAACGGTCAGAACAATGCCGGGGCAGAAATCCGAGGTCGAGCTTCCTGACGGAACCCGCATTTGGTTGAACTCTGAATCGGAGATTACCTATCCGGCGGATTATAATGTCAATAACAGAAATGTCTCTCTGACCCGTGGAGAGGCGTTCTTTGATGTCGCTAAATCCGAGAGCGACAGGTTCTTGCTCAACGCCGGTGAACTTGGCGTCAAGGTCTATGGCACACGGTTCAATGTCCGGAGATATGACGAAGATCCGGATGTTGATGTCGCGCTGGAGGAGGGTCATATAGATGTGCTTTCTCCGGATGGCGGAAGGTGGGCCGAGATGTTCCCCGGGCAGAAATTCACATTGAAAAAGGCAACGGGCGACAAAACCTTGGTGAAATGCGACGCCGGGATCGAGGGAATATGGCGTATGGGTGAACTTGTGATCGACCAGGCCACATTTGACAAGGTCTTGAAGTCAATGGAACGCTGGTACGGGGTCCGGATAACAGTGTCCGGGAAATATGATGCGGGTAGGCAGTTCTGGATGACCATCAAGACTGAGTCCCTGCGGGAGATGCTGGACAAACTGGACAGGCTGATCCCGTTCAGTTACGACATCAACGGAGAGAATGTCACACTAAAACTTACGGATTAGAAATCATTTTACATAACTAATAACAGTATGAACAAGAGATTAATGTTTATCTTGAGTTCGTTGCTGTTCGGCCTTGTCACCATTGCCTCCCACGGGCAAGGGAAGGGGGGTGCAGTCTCACTTGAACTGAATAAGGCAAGTGTTGTGGATTGCATCAGAACCATTGAACAGCAGACGGACTACACTTTCATCTTCGATGATTCTGTCGTCGCCACCGGGACTGTCACATTCAGTTGCAGCAATATGCCGCTGGAAGATGTCCTGAGACGTATTTTCACTCCACGTGGGGTTGGATTCGAACTGACAGGGAAGCAGATTCTCCTGAAAAAATCGGAAAGGAAAGCCGCTCAGCCGACCCTTAGGACAATCTCAGGAGTTGTCAAGGATGAATCCGGACAACCTTTGCCTGGTGTCGCTGTCGTGGATTCACGCACAAAGAACGGAGTCTCTTCGGATCTGGACGGTAAGTATAGCATCGAGGTTCCTTACGGAGAGACGGAACTGATGTTTATGTGTCTTGGCTTCGCGGATATGCGGGTAAGTGTGCCTGCGGACAGTCAGACTTTGGATGTCGTTCTTGGAGACAATATGCAGTCCCTTGAAGAGTCTGTGGTTGTCGGCTACACCCCGATGCGTAAAAGCGACTTTACCGGTTCCGTCGCACAGATCAAGGCGGGGGAGCTGTCGCTTACCTCACCGACTGTGGGACAGTCTATTGTCGGAAAGGTGGCTGGTGTGGAAGTACACCAGACAAGCGGAGCGCCCGGGCAGGGCGTGCAGATCCGTGTGCGTGGTGTGAACTCTCTGTCAGCCAGTTCAGAACCGTTGTACGTGATCGATGGCTATCCGGCCTCTGAGGATGTCTACATCAATCCTAACGACATCGAGAGTATAGATGTCCTCAAGGATGCCGCATCGGCTGCCATCTACGGCTCCAGAGGTGCTTCCGGTGTCGTCCTTATCACAACAAAACGTGGCGAGGAGGGTGACAGGGCCAAGATCTCCTACGATTTCTCTTACGGGATCCAACAACTTGACAGAAAGGTGAAACTTCTTGACGCTGACCAGTTCCGTGACCTGTACATCGCGGCCAGAAACAATTCCTACCGTCTCCGTGCGACTGCCGCAGGCGTGGAGTGGAGTCCGAATGACGACAACACCGTGAGGGCGGCGAAAGGATTCTCTCTTTCGGAAGTGGGCATTCATCCTATGTTCTTTGACTTCACGACTCTTACACCTGTCAAGCAACAGTACAATACCGACTGGCAGGATCTGGTGTTCTCAAACGCCGGAATTATGAGGCACAATGTCTCCGCGACAGGCGGTACAAAGAATGTCAGGTATATGGCAAGCATCGGGTACATGGACCAGGACGGAATCATATCGCCGTCTAACCACAAGAGGACAAATGCCAGGCTCAATCTGGATGTCAAGCTGACCAAGAGACTCTCGGCGGAATTTTCATATTCAATGTATGATGCCAAGAACAAGGTGGTGCAGGCCGAAGGCCGAATGATCAATGACGGCATCATCCAGAGTGCTCTGATGTATCTGCCGAACTTGCCTGCCTATGACGAAAGCGGTGACTATGCAAGAAGCGCGATGATCAAGATGCGCGACGACTGGGGAATCAACTTCCCGGAAAATCCTTTGGTGATAGCCAACGAATTGGACATAAGTGAGAAGAGTTCAAGGCATAATCTCAATGTCAATTTCACTTACGAGATTCTTAAGGATCTGAAGTTCTCGGCCCGTCTCGGACAGCAGTGGTACAACTACCGCTATTTCTATTACCGTCCTATGAGCATCGGACGTGACGGGGCTCCGGCATACAGTTCGGCTCTGTCCGCTTACAATGTAGGAAGGACGACATCTGTGTACGATGTTGACAAACTCGGAGAGTTCACGTTGAACTATAAGAAGGATCTCGGCAAGAGCAGGATCAACGCCCTTGCGGGTTACACTATGCAGAAGAAGACCTACGATCGTGTCGGTGTCGAGGCCAAAGGTTTCGCCAATGACCGGATTCACGAGGTCACGGCTCACGGAACGAACGCGTCCGACATCTCTCTCTACAGTACCAGAAAGGCGGCATGGTCGCTGTTGTCTTACTTTGCGCGTCTCAACTGGTCCTATGACGGAAGGTACGCTGTTACAGGTACGGTCAGGGCTGACGGGTCGTCACGCTTTGGAGTCGACAACAGGTACGGATTCTTTCCTTCGGTCTCTGCCGGTTGGACATTGTCCAACGAGCCTTTCCTGAAGGACAAGCTTGAGGATATCGCCTCCGTCAGGTTGCGCGCCAGCTGGGGAAAGAGCGGCAACAACAACATCGGAAACTACTCCAGCATCGCGTCGATCTCCACCGGCGGTTATGCGTTCGGAAACACCGCTGTCTCTGCCACGGCTGAGGGTGCGTTCACTGACACCGCTCTTGGATGGGAGACGACGACCCAGACCAACATCGGTGTGGATCTCGGATTCCTTGACAACAGAATCAATGTGATAGCGAACTATTACAACTCAATATCCTCAGACATTCTGTACAAGGCTCCGATCTCTGTGATCTCCGGTTCCACATCCACGACAACCAATATGAGTGGGGCGAAGATCCGCAACCGCGGTTTCGATGTACAGGTGGACACCAGAATCCTGACCGGCAAGGTGAATTGGAACTTCAGCGCCAATGTTTCAGTGAACCGGAACAAGGTTGTGGATATGGGTGGCCTGGACGACATCATCTCGGTCACTGAGAGGTCTGTGGGCTCACACATCACCAAGGAAGGATACCCTATAGGCTCGTTCTATGGCTATGAAGCGATAGGTATAATGTCTGAGGCCGACTATGCCAATGCATTGCTGGACAGGAAGGTATATATCGCCAACGGCAACAAGTTCCCGGAAGGATACGTTCTCAAGGGACCGGCTGTGGGATCATATTCATTGGATAATCTTTCCTATGGCAATGTCATCTGGAAGGATCAGAACGGCGACGGTGTCATCAACACGGACGACAAGACCATCATCGGGGATGCTTATCCTGATTTCACGGGCGGATTCTCCACGAACCTCAGTTGGAACAGGTTTGATCTGGCGGCCAGTTTCTCATATTCCTACGGCGGGGAAGTGATCAACTTCCAGGACTATTACCTTTATAATATGGAGGGTTCGTCCAACCAGTACGCCATCGCAAAGGACCGCTATGTCTCCGATGCCGAGCCGGGAAGGAACAATGTTCCTATAGCGACCAGAATATCCACGACAAACGGCTCGTTGAAACTTTCATCCTACTATGTGGAGGACGCGTCGTATTTCAGATGCACCAATGTCACCCTTGGATATTCATTGCCTTCAAAATGGATGGAGAGGATAAAGATCGCATCATGCCGTGTTTATTTGAGCGGCGATAATCTGTTCACAATCACTCCTTACCGTGGCTACAATCCTGAGGTGTCCTACAAGAGCAGCAACCTTATGCCTGGATTCGACTGGGGATGCTATCCTCTGTCCAGAATCTGGTCCGCCGGGCTCAATCTTACATTCTAAAAGATCACATTATGAAAGCACGAAATATATTGATAAGCGTCTTTGCGGCCGCGTCATTGGTCTCCTGCGACTTTTTGGATGAGTTCGATCCGAACTCTGTCACGACGGGAAACTTCTACAAGACAGAAGATGATATCCAGACCTCTGTCAACGGAATATACTCGGCTCTTACACAAAGCTATTATTTTACCTATAACCACTACTTTACGGATGTGCGCGCCAATGCCACCATCGTCAAGGACGCCGGTGCAGTGAGCGGAATCCCGTATCAGTTCTACAACTTCACCTTGACAGAGGAGAACTCATACGTTTACAACCGTTACGCTCAGATGTACAAGACTGTCTCAAGGGCGAACAAGGTTCTTTCGCACATTGATGATGTGACGTGGCAGTCGGCCGACACCAGAAATGTCTGCGAGGCGGAGGCTCGGTTCCTTAGGGCGTTGACCTATTTCTATCTTGTGACGGAGTGGGGAGATGTCCCGCTTGTACTGAAGGATCTCACAACGACGGCCGAAGTCAAGGCAAACAATGTCAGGGCACCCAAGGCTGATGTCTATAAGGCTATCGTTGAGGATCTTGAGGCTGTGGTGTCAAGTCCGATTATGGATTTCCCGTCCGCTTCCGAGTGTGGAAGGGCCAGCAAAGCGGCGGCTTATGCCCTGTTGGGTAAAGTATTCCTTCAACAGGCTTGTGACGAGGATTTCGCCGGAGAGAAAGACGGGCTGCTCAAGTCAGCGGAGACTTCCTTGATGAAGGCGTGGGAACTCAGGAAATTCACAAACCTGACCGATGTGAAATATTCAGACATTTGGTCGCTTGGCACGCAGAAAGGCTGTCCCGAGAACATATTCCAGATCAACTGCATTCAGGGCAATGAGTCATTGAGTTCGTCCTGGAACTGGCTGTTCGGCCCGAACAGCACTGGAGTGACATCGAAGAAACTTGGCAATATGCAGAATATCACCACATCATCCGTGTATGATTCGTTCGAGGACGGAGATGTCCGCAAAGGTTTTCTGCGCAAGTTCGAGACAGCCGGCCAGACATATTACCACACTATGAAATATGTTGACCTTGATTGCGGCACCGATGGCTTCGGAGGAAATAATTGGGTTGTCCTGAGGTACGCGGATGTCGTGATGATGCTGGCTGAGACTTGTTACTGGCAGGGCAAAGTGGATGAGGCGAGGACGTGGATGAATATGGTTCGCGCCAGGGCCGGACTTTCGGCATGGTCCGGAACCGACCTCCGCCAAGGCATTTATGATGAACGTCTGCACGAGTTTATGCAGGAGGGCCTCAGGTGGCAGGATGTCCTCAGGATGTATTCAAGAGAGGAAATGATCGCCCACTATAATGCCATCAACAGCAATTTCGGACTTAAGGATCTGCTTCTTCCTATTCCTTACAATGAGAGGATCTTGAATCCGGACGGACTTTATCAGAACCCAGGTTATGGCAACTAATCTGAAATATCTCATCCCGGCGTTGGCCGCTGTCATCGCCGGGTGTTCCGGGACTTCAGACGAACCGGAGTCCCCTGTGTCAGAAGCCTATGAGATAGTCTGGACACCAGAATCTCCGCTGAAGGGGGAGACTGTGACCTTCTCTGTCCCGGAGGCGGAGAACGATGTCCGCTCGATTCTATGGACATTCGGCGATAATGGCACGAAGAGTGCCGACGGTGCTTCCTCGGTCACCCACGTCTATGAATATGCCGGGACCTACAATGTGCAGGCGTATCTGACATTGAAAGCCGGTGGAATGAAAGAGGTTACGGCCAAGGTGTCGGTTTCCGATACTGACGCCGCGATGATCCTCAGCAATATCTTTCCGGCCAGAATGGAAAAGGTGACGTTTGGTGTGACTTCTATGCCAGGAATCCAGTCTGTGTCATGGGACTTCGGTGACGGAACCACAGACAGGAATCTGTCTCCGGTCCATCAATATTCCGCTGACGGAGAGTACGAGGTCAAGGCTGAGGTCTTGATGAGCGGCGGCAAGACCTTGAGCATGTCTCAGTCTGTCAAGGTCGAGGGTGAAAGCCTCAGTTGGGCCTGCCAGAATTTCACTAAAGGGAAAGTCTGGATTATGGCTCACCGTGGCAATGTCGATGCCGGCTACGAATATGCTCCAAACTCACTTGCCGCTTTCCGGAAATGTGTGGAGTCAGGTTGTGTCGATTTCATAGAGACTGATGCGCAGGTCACCAAGGATGGTGTCGTCATCTGTCTGCACGATAATTATCTAAGCCGCTTCACGGACTATGGCTCGTATGCCTCGGACAAAGGATATGTCTCTCAGTTCACATACGATGAGATCAAAAAGTACCGGATCAAGACCACTGACGGAAAGGTCTCAGACCAGATCGTTCCTACATTGAAGGAAGTTCTGACGGAACTCAGAGGCAAGGTCTGGTTCAATCTTGACAAGTGCTCTGACACTGACAAAGACATTGAATTGATCTCCAGAATCTATGATGTCGTGAAGGAGTGCGGATGCCTTGACAGGGTTCAGTTCTATGTCGGCAATTCGGGGACATCCAACGCGAAATGGCTGACAGAGCAGTCGCTGCCAGCGATAATCTCTCCACACGCCAACAGCAGTAAACAGTTGGCTGCGATGACTTCGTTCCACCCGTTTTATTTCGTCCAGATCTCTACAGCCACATTGCAGAATGATCTCTCTTGGCTCAGGACGGCCGGGGCAGCCGGGCTGACTGTCACCAATATTCTGGATGACAACGGTCAGGCTTTCAAGGAAGGAAACACTGCATTGGTGGATAAGTTTGTTGGCGCCGGCTTGGATATGGTGCAGTGTGACTATCCGGTTGAGATGGACAAACATCTGAGATCTATTGGAAAACGTTAATAAAAAGACAATGAAAACATTAAGATATTTGACGGCGATGCTGCTTTGCGCTGCCGCCGTGGCCTGTTCCGAGAAAGAGGAAAGCGAGCCGGTCTATTCATCCGAACTGACTCCTTCATTCTCGTGTGATGTCGAGGGAGACATTGTGGCGGGCGAGACATACATCAACTTCGAAAACACCACGGAAGTCAAGGGAACGGAAGTGGCGAGATATTTCTGGCATTTCGGGTTCTCCGGAGAAGGAAACTGGTCCGAGGACGCCAATCCTGATCCTGTCCTGTATAAGACCCCTGGAGAGTACACGGTCAAACTGACAGTCTGGGGAGCGGACGGCAACAAGGCTACGGCCGAGAAGGTCATCACGGTTCTTGCCGCAAATGTTCCTCCTGTCGCGGCTTTCTCATATTCTCCGCTTTCCGTCAAGGTCGGGGATCCGGTGACATTCACAGACGAATCAAAGGATGAGGACGGTCATGTGACATCAAGGAAATGGCTATTCCCTGACGGAACAACCGCGGAAGGTGCGACGGTCGCTTTCACTTTCCCGTCCGTTGGAATATTCAAGGTCTCCCTGACTGTCGCTGATGACAGGGGAGCGGAAGCCACTTTGACGAAGGCATTGTCTGTCCGTGGCGCGGATGTCAGTGACTTTACGGTGAATTGGTCTGTTCCCGTGGCTGCCGGTTCGGCAAACTGCCCGGCGTCCGTCGTGGCAGTGAGTGGCATGGGAAATATCTTCTTCGCCTCAGGTGACGGCAAGCTCGTGGCGTTGGATGTCCTTGGAAACAAGGTTTGGGAATATGACGCCGAGGCTAAAGACGGTGTTTATGTGAAAGGCTATGTGTCATATCCATCGGTTGATTCTGACGGGAAAGTCTATTGGGCGGCCAATGGAGTGGGCGGTCCGGCGACATCCAAGTCTGTGATGTACTGCTTTGACGGTTCTGACGGGACGACTCCGCTTTGGAAAAACACGATGGCATACGCTCAAGGCGCAAGGCTTTCGTTTATGACCCCTGCGATCACTCCGAATTTTGTGGCTGTCGGTAATAGAGGCACGTCAGGAAGCCTGAAGGCATTTGACAAGAACACCGGCAAAGTTATCGCCACTGTGGCTCCGTCCAAGGGAGGTGTCAACTCCGCGGCGGCATTGCTTAAGAACAACACCGCCATTATGTCTCTAAGCGGCAATTATGGCTACGGACTTATGGTTTCCGACCCGGATTTCACTTGGTCCGCAGTGCCGTACGATGCGTCATTGTCTCCTGGCAACATCTTGACTGCCAATCAGAATCAGATCTGCATTGATGCCGCAGGCTGTGCCTACATCGTGGGAACCGCGAACACAGGAACTTGGAATATCGCATGCTTTGACTGCTCCGCCGTTGACTCGAAAATAGTGAAGACGGCGAAATGGACGCAGAAACTTGACGCTGGGTTCAACAGGACCGGGGTGTCGTTGAGCGCTGACGGGCAGACATTGTATGTGATCACGGACAAAGCGGCTCCGTACAACCTTTACGCCTTGAACACGGCTGACGGAACTGTCAGGTGGTCATATTCATTGGAGTCGCAGAGCCAGAGTGTGCCTGCGGTGGATAACCTCGGCCAGATTCATTTCTGTACTAAAGATGGAGTCTATTATGTCTTGAAAGATAACGGAACAGCTGCTTCTGTCGTCTACGAGAAGAAGGTGGCAGACAGTATTGACGGCTCGCCGACCATCTCGGCAGTGGACGGGGCTTCATATTTTGTCGGAAAGGATGCTGCCGCTGATGCCCTTAAGGTCTATTCAATCTCATTTCCGGGAGTTTCCGGGCCAGCTGAGTCGGCGTGGGCGCAGTACGGACAGAATCCTGGACATATCAACTATCAGAAATAAATGGCTATGAATAAGATAACGTTATTGGCGCTTTCTCTGGCATGTCTGTCTTTCTCGGCATGCCAGGACGATTTTCCCACAATCTTGAACACTGAATACGCGCAGTCTGGAGATGACACTCCGGATCATGGAGAAGAACCAGGCAAGGAAGGAGAGGATCTGACGATAGGATCGTACAACCTTTGGATTTCCACAAAGGGAGTCGCTGAATATTCATGGACTTCACGTCGTGAGGTCCTTGCCAGGTCCATTGTGGACAATGGTTTTGACATATTCGGATTTCAAGAGGCTGACGCCACGATGCAGAACGAGCTTCCGGTGCTTGTCGAGAAGAATGGAGGAAAGTATGAGTGGTGGTTTGTCGGCAGGGACAGCCAAGATGCCAGAGGTGGCGAGGCTGTTGGACTGGCTTGGAATCCTGAGCGTTTTGAACTCTCGGACAGACACTATTTTTGGTTGTCGGAGACGCCTGATGTCTTGAGCTATGGCTGGGACGAGAAAGCCTACCATAGGGTTGCGGCCTGTGCCGTTGTCAAAGACATGATTTACAACAAGTCATTCTTCATGATGGTGACACACGCTCCACTGTCTTCGGAAGCCAGGGCGAAGGCTGCCGCTCTTCTTGTGGAGCGGGCAAAGATGTACAATCCGAAAGGAATGCCGTCCGTCCTTGTCGGAGACATGAACGCATCTCCTTCAGACCAGGCCTCTATGGTTTTCCGTTCTTACTGGTCTGATTCCAGAACCGAGACTCCCTCGGACAAGGTTTTCGGTCCACTGGGCACGTTCCAAAGCCATAGCACCTCCGTGGATCTTACTCGTGAAGACAGACGCATCGACTACATCTATGTTAACGGTGAGATTGAAATCAAATCATACAAGGTGAATGACGCTCTTTACGGGAATATCTATCCGTCGGATCACTGCCCTGTCAAGGTCATCGCGTCTGTGACGTATGTCCCTGACGAGGTGGAAGGAAAGGGAACCGCCGAAGAACCGTATCTTATCAACAGTGTCTCTGACTGGAATGAGATCTCGACCTCAATGGATCCGGCCGTAGAGTCCCCAGAGTTCTCCAGGACGGCTTATTACAGAATACTCAATGACATTGACTTCTCTGAGAAACAGTTCTCAGCTTGGAAGCGGTTTGAAGGTGTGCTTGACGGTGGAGAACATAAATTGTCCGGCATAACCGCTGAGAATGAGACTGATGACTATTCTTTCGGCTTGGTCGGAGTCAATGCCGGAACTATAAGAAATCTGTTGGTCGAGGCTTCATTCTCATCCTCGTTCAAGAATCTTGGCGGAGTCGCCGGAACAAACAATGGACTGATTGACGGCGCTTGCTATAGGGGCATCCTGACCGGTAAGGGTGGAGCTTCCTGCATCGGTGGCATCGCCGGAATGAACACGGGTGTCATCGTTAACTCTGCCAACCTTGGAGGCAAGATACTTGCCGCCGATGCCACAAAGTCAGAGAACTGCGGTGGCATCGCCGGAGCTGTGGCACAGGGACATTATGTTATCAACTGCTACAGTTGGATAGAGCGCATCGAGTCGAGCAACAACAACATCGGCGGCATTGTCGGATTTGTCGGCAACAACAGTTTCGTGGTGAACTGTTATTCCACGATCGAGTGCATAAAGTCTAATGGAACATATTGCAGCGCCGTTGGTTACAGCAAGATCGGCAACATCCGTAACGTCTATGGCAACACTGCCTGCAATGCCTCCAAGGCTGGCGTCGTGGTTGCCAACGACAAGAAAGCCGGAACTGTCTGGAAAGTGACGACCGGAAGCCTTCTTACCTTGGAACAGATGAAGGACGGCCAGGTGACTGTGGCTTCGACCGGAGAGTCCGCAGCAAATTTCGCCGAGGCTCTCACCCGTGGGGCAGAGGAGTTCACTTCGATGTCAGCTGATCTCCTTCCTGCCAAACCAGACGTGACCCTGCGCCTGTGGGAGTTGTCAGCATCCTACCCGGTTTTTAAATAAGCAGTTGTTAAAAACAGTCCGTGTCATTGTGCTGTATCTCTGGATTTTCCGGCCTGTGACACGGGCTATATTATTGTATCCTTTGACATAGACAGAAAGGGGTCAAGGTGATTACCTTGACCCCTTTCTTGAGCGGAATGCGAGGCTCGAACTCGTGACCTTCGGCTTGGGAAGCCAACGCTCTACCAACTGAGCTAATTCCGCAAA
>CAKVBK010000045.1 GCA_934725285.1 uncultured Bacteroidales bacterium
CTGTAGTTGCGGCTTGTAGAGTTGCTCACAGAGGCGTTCGCGAGCTCTGAGCTCGAATAACGTACATCATTCATGTAGTCCCAGTAGCCATTCTGACGGCCATAGGTGTGCTTCTCGCCAAATTGCGGGGAATAGTTGACAGTCGCCTCGATGCTTAGTCCTTTCGCAGGTCTGAGTTTGCCGTAGAGGGTTCCGTTCACTCTTGACGTTACATTGTAACCTCCTGATCCATACATCATTCCGAAAATGTTGTTGGCATTGGATGATTCTTCGGCGTTTAGAGCTGGCCTACCCCATGCGTTCACTTCACCTGGATAGACACCTGGTGTGGTCTGGTAGAGGGAGTTGAAAGCGTTGGAGATGTTGGCCAGGCCATAGTTCTGCCTTTGGCCGAATATCCTTGTTCCGATGGTGAACCAATCGGTCACGTCAGCCTCAAGGTTTGTTCTGAAGTTGGCCTTCTGCGTGGAGGAGTTGATTCCGAACCGTCCCATAACACCTTGGTTGTCAAGGTATCCGGCTGAGATGAGGTATCTGACTTTCTTTGAGCCGCCAGAAACTGAAAGGTTGTGCTCCTGAGAATATCCTGTCTGGAAGATCTCGTCGAACCAGTCTGTGTTCGGGTAGGCCGCATAGTTCGGCACGCCGGCGTCATTCAAGCCGTAAGGATCGAGGGCTTTCTCTTTCCAGAGGTCGATGTTGCTCTGGGAGAACACCCGACTGGTGTTGACATTGTCGCACGACTCGTTGATGAGCTCCATGTGCCTGGCGTAGTCGGACACGAAGTGGAGCTCATTGTAAGGCATCTGGACGATACCCTTGTAGGAGTAGCTGATCTGTGGCTTGTCCGCTGATCCAGACTTGGTTGTGATGAGGATGACGCCGTTGGCGGCTCGAGTTCCGTAGATCGCCGTGGATGCAGCATCCTTGAGCACGGAGATGGACGCGATGTCGTTCGGGTTGATGTTGTCCATATTCCATTCAATGCCATCGACAAGTACAAGCGGAGAGCTTGAGGAAGACGTGAATGAGCCGATACCGCGGATTCTGATTGTTGCCCCGTTGCTTCCAGGCTGTCCTGAAGACTGCGTGACGTTCATACCGGCGGCGAGGCCGGCCAAAGCGGCTGATGTGCTGACAATGACACGTCCCTCGCTTTTCTTGGCGAAGTCGATGGATGCCACGGAACCGGTGAGGTTCACTTTTTTCTGGACACCGTAGCCTACGACCACGACCTCGTCAAGCAATTCATTGTCCTCTGAAAGAGAGACATTGATCACTTTTCTCCCGCCTATCAGCTCCTTTGCGGAAACGTAACCCATGCATGAATATTCCAATTCAGCGTTTTCCGGAGCGTTGATCGTGTAGTTTCCATCGACATCCGTTGATGTGCCGGAGGCTTTGTCCCCGGAAACCATCACGACCACGCCAACCAAAGGCTGGCCTGACGCGTCAGTGACTTGTCCTGTGATTTTCACAGGACCGGCGGCGTACATTGTGTTCCAGCTTAGAAGCAAACTGGCGATCAATGTCAGTGCCGTCGACAGAAATGATGTGAGTTTTCTTGCCATTTCGTTTTGTTTTATGTGTTATTAGTTATTTGTCTGTGATGCTTTTGTATTTGAGCAAAGCCTCAAGGAAATAGTAGTCGGCGTAGGTGAGCGGAACGTCCACCTCGGAGTTGTCAGGCAGCGAGCCGACGCAATGCTTCAGGATGAAGTTCCCGTTTGTCCCGGGTTCCGCCAGATATTCCGGTCCGGCCAGAGTTCGCAGTTGCTTCTCGGCCATAGCGAGGTATTTGGCGTTGCTCGCCTCATCGTCAGTCAACGCGCTCAACTGAACGAACGCGGAGGCCATGATAGCCGCCGCGGAAGCGTCTTTCAAGTCGTGAGGAATCTTGTCCGAGTCAAAGTCCCAGAAGGGAACACCATCTTCAGGAAGTCTTGTGAGCAGCATGTCCGCGATGTTCCTTGCCTGTGTGAGGTAGCTGTCGTGTCCGCTTTCACGGAACATCATCGTGAACCCGTACAGCGCCCATGCCTGTCCTCTCGCCCATGCGGAGTCATCGCTGAAACCCTGCACAGTTTCCTTTTTCCTGACTCCGCCTGTCTCTGGATCATAGTCCACAAGGTGCCAGCAAGTGTAGTCCGGACGGAAGTGGTTGCACATGGTTGTGTTGGCGTGAGTGACCGCCACCACTTTCAAGGAATCATCATTGAATATGTTCCCGGCGTTGTATAGGTGCTCAAGATTCATCATGTTGTCAATGATCACAGGGTACTTCCAGTCCCTTCCCTTGCGGACGAAATCCCAACTTCTGATGACACCTGTGACAGGTGAGAATCTTTTGGCGAGAGTCTTGGCTGATATGAGGATCGGCTCAAGATATTCCTTGTCTCCGGTCAGCCTGTAGGCGTTGCCATAGCTGCAGTTCATCTGGAAGCCTAGGTCGTGGTCTGTTCCTCTCATTGTCTTGAGAGTGTCAAGCCTGAGGGTGTTCTTCCTGGCCAGGCTCTTGAACTGAGGATCTCCGGAATATTCGTAGATGTACCAAAGTGTTCCAGGGTAGAATCCGCTGCACCACCATTTGATGTTGGAGGCAATGAATTCCCCATCATTTGAAAAACTTCTCGGCATAGTGTCGTCGGTCAGCCGTCCTTCCATGGCGAGGTACTGCTCTCCTGCGACTTTGAAGACCCTGTCCGTCAGATCGGACATGGATTCTTTTCCACCGCAGCCAAAGATCAGCGGCAGAAGCGCGAATGTTGCGATAAGACTTTTTTTCATACTTTTTATGTAGTAGCTATTAATGCAGTGTTATACTATGCGATTTCAATATCAAATATAGTCTGCCTTATTTTATTAATATGGAAAAATCCGGTCAATGATTGATAAAATCCGGTAACGTGCACGGAGTCAATGCACAATAAAAGCGGCCTCGCTGGTGAATATGAGTGCGACCGCTTTTATTATGTGAGTTGTCTTCTACGGAAAACCCGACCTTGGGACTTATTTTTTCAGCAGTTCATCGATATGCTCGGCGTAGTCTAACGATGAGTCAAGGTAAAACACGATCTCCGGCACGATGCGGAGTTGCTTGGCGACTTGGTGCCCGAGCTCCCCGCGCAGTGCCTTGACGTTGTCGTTCAGAATCTTCATGACCTCTTCGGCCTTGGTTGAAGGGAATATGCTCACGTAGGTCTTGGCGACTGAGAGATCAGGGCTTACCCTGACCTCGCTCACCGTCACCATCGCGCCTCCGAACACGGCCATTCCCTTGCTGCGGATGATCTCCGCCAGATCCTTCTGGATCTCCCTGGCAACCTTCAGCTGCCTGGTGCTTGCCGGTTTATCCATGTTAAAGCACGTTTATGATGAAGTAATTCTTCTTGCCTTTCTGGGCGAGGATATATTTCCCGTCCACGATGTCCTTCTCCGAGACCTCATAGGCGATGTCGGAAATCTTGTCCTTGTTGATGCTGACACCGTTGCCCTGGACCATTTTTCTGGCCTCTCCCTTCGAGGAGAACACCTGTGTCTTCACGGCGAGGAAGTCAAGGATGTCGCAAGGAAGGTCTGATTTCTGAATATCAAAGGTCGGCACACCGCTGAACACGGCGAGGAACGTCTTCTCGTCCAGTTTCCTGAGCTCGTCCGAAGTCGAGTTTCCGAACAGCATCTTGGAAGCGGAGACAGCGTTCTCATATTCACCGGCTCCATGGATCATGGTTGTGAGTTCCTTGGCGAGAAGCTGCTGCAGCGTCCTGCGGCCAGGGTCCTGACGGTGCTCCTCAATCGCGGCGTCGATGGTCTCCTTGTCAAGGAGAGTGAATATCTTGATGTATCTTTCTGCGTCCTCATCGCTGACATTCAGCCAGAACTGGTAGAACTCGTAGGGGGAAGTCTTCTCAGGGTCGAGCCAGATGTTGCCTTTCTCCGTCTTGCCGAACTTCGTGCCGTCGGCCTTGCGGATCAGTGGGCATGTGAGCGCGAACGCATCGGTCTTGCCGAGCATCCTGCGGATGAGTTCCGTTCCGGTGGTGATGTTGCCCCACTGGTCGCTGCCGCCGAGCTGGAGACGGCAGCCCTTGTTCTCGTAGAGCCAGAGGTAGTCGTAGCCCTGAAGCAGCTGGTAGCTGAATTCCGTGAAGGACATTCCTTCGCGGGACTCGCTGGAAAGACGCTTCTTCACCGAGTCCTTGGCCATCATGTAGTTGACGGTGATGTGCTTGCCAACGTCACGGATGAAGTTCAGGAACGAGTAGTTCTTCATCCAGTCATAGTTGTTCACGAGCTCTGCCTTGTTAGGCGCGTCCGAGTCAAAGTCCAGGATTCGGGAAAGCTGCTTCTTGATGCCAGCTATGTTGTGCTGGAGGGTCTCCTCGTCCAGAAGGTTCCTCTCCTGGGACTTCATCGAAGGGTCTCCGATCATTCCGGTCGCACCTCCGATCAGAGCGATAGGCTTGTGCCCGCACTGCTGGAAGTGTTTAAGGATCATGATGCTGACAAGGTGGCCGATGTGCAGGGAGTCTGCCGTCGGGTCAATTCCGACGTAGGCTGCCTGAGGACCTTCCATGAGTTTTTCCTCTGTCCCGGGCATGATGTCCTGTATCATGCCTCTCCATTTGAGTTCCTCTACGAAATTCTTCATTGTATGATTTGTTTTATTTTCAATCTTGGCGGTGTGATTTCGGACATTCCCCTTATTTTCACACCATAATTGTGCAAAGTTAGGCAAAAATAACGTAAATTTGCAGGCTGGAAACGAAATTAACAGTTTAAAAATAAACGAATATGAGAAAGAAAATCGTTGCCGGAAACTGGAAGATGAACACTACTCTCCAGGAAGGCGTTGAACTTGCGAAGGCTGTGGCCGCCAAGTCAGTCGAGACTCCAGAACATGTCGGGCTTATCGTTGCACCTCCTTTCACTCACCTCGCGTCTGTGGCGGAGGCTCTCAAGGGATCAAAGGTTGAGCTTTCAGCCCAGAACTGCGCTGATCATGAGAAGGGTGCCTACACAGGTGAGGTCGCAGTGAACATGTTGACTTCTGTCGGTTGCCAGTGGACCATCCTCGGACACTCTGAGAGAAGGCAGTACTACGGAGAGACTGACGAGAAGCTCGTCGAGAAGACGAAGCTCGCCCTTGCGGCCGGTCTCGGTGTCATCCTTTGTGTAGGTGAGAATCTTGAGCAGAGAGAGGCCGGAAAGCATTTCGAGGTAGTTACCGAGCAGATCAAGAACGTCCTCTACAACTTCACCGCCGAGGACATGGCCAAGATCATCGTGGCTTACGAGCCGGTTTGGGCCATCGGAACAGGCAAGACCGCCACTGCCGGGCAGGCTGAGGAGATCCACGCATGCATCCGCAAGGTGCTTGCCGAGAAATTCGGTGAGACTGTCGCCGAGGACACCACGATCCTTTACGGCGGAAGCTGCAAGCCTTCAAACGCCAAGGAACTCTTCGCCCAGAAGGACATCGATGGCGGCCTGATCGGCGGAGCTGCGCTGAAGGCTGACGATTTTATAGAAATAGCTAAGAGCTATTAATCTGAAAATCTGAATGAAAAAGGAGAGGCAAAGCGTTAGCGTTGCCTCTCCTTTTAAGGTATGTGGTGTCTCTTACTTCTTGGACTCCTCGACAGAAACCTTTCTGAATTCCTTGAGATCCTTCATGAGTTCGAGAGCGGCCTTGCGGGCGCGTGCGCCGGCGGCCTTGTTCCCCTTTTCTACCTGAGCGTCAGCGTTCTCTACGAAAACATTGAGCTCTTCTTTGATTTTAGCAACGAGATTCTCCATTTTGTTTCTAATTTAGTGAATAGTTGGATTATTAATAGTATTAAAAATGTAATCTGCTCATATTGTGAGTGCAAGTTATGGAAAAAAATGTAATTAACAAACTTTTTCCGCAAAAAGATCGGTTTTTTAGAGGTTCACGCCCCTTTTTCTTCTTTTGCGGGCTTCACGTTGAGCAGATTCATCGCTCTGTCCGGACCGATTGTCGCAAAGTTCTTTATCCCTTCTATGACCCTGTCGCATATTCCAGGGACAGCGGCCTTTTCTTCAGCTGTCAATTCCCCGATAACAAACTCAACCTGCGCTCCTCGGGAGAAGTTGCTGCCGATTCCGACCCTTATTCTTGCCCACTGGGTAGTGTTCAGACGAGCCTGTATGTCCTTCAGGCCATTATGCCCTCCATCGCTTCCGTTTTTGCGCATTCTGACAGTCCCGAACGGAAGGTTGAGGTCGTCACAGATCACGATGAGGTTCTCAAGCGGGAGTTTCAGCCTGTCCATCCAGTAGCGGACCGCATTACCGCTGAGATTCATATATGTGGACGGTTTCAGAAGGTAGAACTTCCGCCCTTTGAATGAAATCTCCGCCACGTCCCCGTAACGTTCGGTCCTGAAAACAGTATTGGATGCCTGTGCCCAGGCATCCAACACCATAAACCCCATGTTATGTCTGGTTGAAGCGTACTCGGCGCCGATGTTTCCCAATCCTGCGACAAGATAGTTCATTCCAGTGTCTTTTTCAGAGGCTTGGCCATGCTTACTCAGCGGAAGCAGCCGGCTCAGCAGTCTCTTCAGTTGATTCAGTCTCATGCTCCTCGGCGCCTTCCATCTTCTCCTCGTGAGCGAGCTGCGCGGCGATCTGACGTGTTGACTTCACAGCGCAGATGATGGTTGACTTAGGGGTGACAACGTTAACGTTCTCAACCTTTATGTCACCGGCGACGATGCGCTTTTCGATGTCGAGTTTGGTGACGTCGAGGTTAAGAGTGTCAGGAAGATCCTTCATCAAGGCGCTGATGCGGACCTCTCTGCTTGTGAGGACGAACTTACCACCTCTCTGTACTCCGATAGGGTGACCGCTCACGACAACAGGGATCTTGATGGTGATCGGCTTGTCCTCTGTAACCACGAGAAAGTCTGCGTGCAGGCAGTTGTCCTTTACCGGATGGTACTGGAGCTCATGAACAACAGCTGTGAAAGCCTTGCCATTGTCAAGCTTGATGTCGATGATGAAAGATGCGGGAGTGTTGGTGATTCCCATGAGATCTCTCTCTGTCACTGTGAAAAGAATGTTCTCCACTCCTGGTCCGTAGAGGTTGCAAGGAACGAGGCCTTGTCTGCGGAACGCTTTGATGACGGCCTTGTTGCCGACTTCACGGACTTTGCCGTTAAGCTCAAAATGCTTCATTGTTTTTGTTGTTTAAAATGTGTTACTCAGTTCCGGATTTCCGGAACCCCATTGCACCAAAAGCGTTGTACGCGCTTTGTAATTGCGCCGCAAAGATAGGAATATTTTGATTACTTTACAAGTCCGGCCGCCTTGTTCCACGCTTCGTTTTTGTAGTAGAGGTCCAGAAGCGGTGTACCCGCGCAAGGAAGGTATGTGCTGAATCCGGAATATTCAATGATGTCGAACCGGTTCAGGAATCTTGGAGTGGCGTTTCTGTACACCACACAACGGTCAATGGCCTCTTTCAGTGACGCCAGATCCTCTTGTGAGGATGTGCATTTCTTGAAAGTGTCCTCAAGGTCGTAATAATAATGCCTGCCGTCTCTGAAATAGCCTTGGATCAGATGGGCTGGAGCGTTGGACAGAGTGTCTGAATATTCATTGAACAGCCTTGAGCAGACATCGGCCAGATTGTCCAGGCCATCGGTGCGGACAAGGTTGACCGTCGCGGAGCGGTATTCTCCTTTCTGGTTGTCGTACATTTCGAAGGCATTCTTGAACAGACCCTCCAAGTCTGGCTTTTCCCTGTCAAGCAGGAACGCGGTGATCTTTGTGTAGTCGAACATGCCCTCTCCTATAACCTCCGCAGGTGAGAGTCCAAGGTAGTCAGCCTTGTCCTTCAGTCCGTAGGCCACCTCCACACTGCCTGTGAAACACATATCAAAAAGAAGATAGTCCAGATGGTACGGGATCGCATCGGCAAACTCGCTGATGGTCATCTCGTGTCCGTAGTAGCTTCCCTTTATGAAATCCTGACCGAGCGAACGCATTCTTCCGTAAAAAGGATCCGTGTCCGCCAGATCTCCTTCTGGAATAGGAAGCCTTTGATATCCAATACTTTGCTGTGTGATATGCCCTTCGGTGGAAAGCTCGCTTTTGTGGTCTGCCTCGAATCTGGACGGGCTGTAGTAGTAACCGGCCGGCAGCCATCCCGAACCATGCGAGGAGAAAACCATTCCGTAGCCCCTCGCCGGGAACTCTTCCTTTACAAAAGTCAGCACATTCTCGACTGTGGCCGGTGACGCGGCTATCGTCTCCTCATCGAAAACTTTGAGAGTGTCAGAGACCATCTTTCCCTTGCGGGTCTTGTAGATGCGCCTAAGATAGGACTTGACCGGAGTATAGTCGTATCTACCCTTGGATGTTCTTGAATATACCAGAAGCACGTCACCTGATTCTGTCGGAATATAGCCGGCCGGCAGTCCCTTGTCCGGGTCTTCCATATTGGTCTTCATATATGATCCGATGTCGTTGAAGGCGCATTCGTAGAAAAGCAAGACACTGCGTTCCATGTAGTTGACTGGCTCGTCCAGGTTCTTGCAGCATCCCGCCGCCGCGGTCATGATGAGCACAGCGGAGACCGCACCTGTGATTGTCTTCAAGATATTCATAGTCTGTCTTAATTATTCCTTGTACTGAATCATATTCAGCGCTATGACTGGCAAATATACGGAAATTCCTGAATAATGGTTATATTTACAAGCCAAAAACAATTTTTTATGAATATAGTTATCAAGATGATTCTATCTATCGGAGCCGCCGCTGCTCTCTGCTCATGCGGTCAAGGGGAAAAGAAAACGCAGGACAATGAATTCCACTACCTTCTGGACGAGTTCGCCGACCTTAAGGTGATCCGCTTCAAGGTGCCGGGCTGGGATGCCCTGAGCCTCAGACAGAAGGAATATGCCTACCATCTCTCGGAGGCCGCCAAACTGGGCCGTGACATTACGTGGGACCAGTACTGCAAATGGAACCTCCCGATCCGGCATGTGGTCGAGGATATTCTCAATGAATACAAAGGCGACCGTGAATGCGCTGATTTCCAGAATTTCACCGTTTACGCCAAGAGGCTTTTCTTCGCCAACGGCATACATCACCACTATTCCGAGGACAAGTTCTTCCCGGAGTGCCCGAGGGAATATTTCCAGAGCCTGATGGAGGCCGTGGGTGACGGAGACAAGGCAGCAGAGCTGCTTGATGTGATATATTCACCGGACATCTACCCTCAGCGCCGCTCCACTTCCAAGACCGGCGACATAGTGGAGCTTTCCGCCGTGAATTTCTACGATGGAGTGAACCGCGAGGAGGTTGAGAAGTACTACAACTCCCTTATGGATCCGAATGACAAGACCCCGGTCTCATACGGACTCAACACAAAGGTAGTCAAAGAGAACGGCAAGGTTGTGGAGAAGCCTTGGAAGGTCGGCGGAATCTATGGTCCGGCGTTGGAGAAGATCTGCGCGGAGCTTGAGAAGGCCGCCGAGGTCGCTGAGAGCGATCTTCAGAAGAAAGCCATCGGACTTCTTATTGAATATTACAGGACTGGTGATCTGAAGACGTGGGACGATTTCAATGTAGACTGGGTCCAGGACACTGTCGGCACGATCGACTTCATCAACGGCTTCATAGAGGACTATGACGATCCGCTCGGACGCAAGGCCACTTGGGAGGGCTATGTGAACATGAAGGACTCCGCCGCTTCCGCCCGTACCGAGGTTCTGAGCGCCAACGCGCAGTGGTTCGAGGACAACTCGCCTGTGGATCCGCGTTTCCGCAAGCCTCACGTGAAGGGCGTCTCAGCCAAGGTCGTGGACGGCATCACCCTTGCCGGAGCCACCTATCCGGCCACACCTATAGGAATCAACCTTCCGAACGCCGACTGGATCAGGCGTGACTACGGATCCAAGTCCGTGACCATAGCCAACATCACCCACGCCTATGACTACGCCGCCCAGGAGTCTCCTAAGAGCACTCTGACCGAATTCGCTTATGATCAGGCGGAAATTGACGCTTACAAGAAGTACGGCTCCTACACCGACGAGATCCACACTGACCTTCACGAATGTCTTGGCCACGGTTCAGGTCAGCTCCTTCCAGGAGTCTCTTCCACGGCTCTCGGCGAGTACCAGTCAACCCTTGAGGAGGCCCGCGCCGATCTGTTCGGACTTTATTATATGGCTGACCCTAAACTTGTCGAGCTTGGCATCATGCCGAACGCCGAGGCCTACAAGCCGGCATATTCAAACTACATCAGGAATGGCCTGTTCGTGCAGTTCACGAGGGTCGAGCTCGGCAAGCAGAACACTGAGGCTCACATGCAGAACCGCAAGCTGATCGCCGAGTGGTGCTACGAGAAGGGTGCCGCGCGTGGAATCATCGAGAAGAAGATGCGTGACGGCAAGACCTATTTCGTTGTGAATGACTATGAGGCGCTCCGCGGCCTGTTCGCCGAACTTCTCGCCGAAATCCAGAGGATCAAGTCGGAAGGTGACTATGCCGCCGGCAAGAATCTTGTCGAGACCTACGCCGTCAACATCGACCCTCAGCTCCACAAGGAAGTTCTGGAGAGGTACGCCGCTCTGAACCTCAAGCCTTACGGCGGCTTCGTCAATCCGGACATCGTTCCGGTCGAGAAGGACGGCAAGGTCGTGGACTACAAGATCGTCTACGTCGACAACTACCTCCAGCAGCAGCTTGACTACGGCAAGAAGTATCGTACACTTTAAGTGGATCTGACAGAACGAATATTACAGGATTATTCCTCGTATCTGAAAATTGAGCGTGCGATGTCACCCAACACGGTGGCATCGTACTCTTCTGATGTAAGGGAGTTCTTTTCTGTAGTGACCACCGCGCCCGCTGACGTGGCCACTCAGGAAATCCTGGACTATCTTTCTTCCCGTGAAGACCTTGCGAAGCGTTCCCAGGCCAGGTTCCTGAGCTCGCTTCGCTCTTTTTTCGATTGGCTTGTCATGGAAGGGGAGCGCAAGGAAAATCCTTGTGATCCGATTGATTCCCCTAAGATGGGCCGTTACCTTCCCGCCGTCCTGTCTGTCGATGAGGTCGGCGCGATTATGGATTCGGTGGATCTTTCGACATGGACCGGCAAACGGGACCGCGCGATTCTGGAGGTCCTTTACGGATGCGGGCTGCGTGTCTCCGAGGCAGTTGGTTTACGAATATCCTGCGTCTATCTTGACGAGTCTTTTGTCCGCGTCATCGGCAAGGGAAATAAGGAGCGCATTGTCCCGATGGGGGATATGGCCGCTTCGGCCGTCCGGAATTACTTGGCAGTCAGACCTGATCCTGCTTCATCGGAGTTCGGCGACATCCTGTTCCTGAACCGCTTCGGCAAGTCCTTGAGCCGTGTCTCGATGTTCACCATAGTCAAGCGACAGGCCATGCTGGCCGGCATCCACAAGGAAATCTCTCCGCACACGTTCCGTCACTCCTTCGCCACCCATCTGATCGAGAACGGAGCCGACCTCCGAGTCGTCCAGGATATGCTGGGGCACGAGCAGATCACCACCACCGAGATCTACACCCACATCGACACCACAACTTGGCAGAGGTCCATACTGTCGCATCACCCGAGAAAATGATGACTCTTCTTGGTTTCCAAATGTCAACGGAAGTTCCATGGCGAATGAATATGCTGCTGTTGGGCGCCGAGAGTCGCGAATAATTGCATCTAAGTGTTTTTTTCTCTATATTTGAAATCCGTAATACAAAACAATAACATTTAAAACTTATAGAAATGGCTTACAAAATCATTGACATCCAGGGTGTCGGCCCTGCATACGCTGAGAAACTCACCGCCGCCGGCATTGAGACCGTTGACCAGCTTCTTGAGGCAGGAAAGACCGCCAAGGGACGCAAGGAACTTGAGGAGAAGACCGGAATCACCGGCAAACTGATCCTTACATGGGTGAATCACGCGGATCTTTTCCGCATCAAGGGCGTGGGCCCTCAGTTCGCGGAACTTCTCGAGGCCGCCGGTGTTGACACCGTGAAGGAATTCGGTCACAGGGTGGCCGCCAACCTCGTGGCCAAGATGCAGGAAGTCAACGAGCAGAAGCATCTGACGAAGGTTGTTCCTACCGTCGAGCAGGTACAGGCTATGATCGATCAGGCCAAGGAACTTCCAGGCCTGGTGACCTACTAGAATCCTCATTCAGGAATATTTCAAAGCGATTTCTCCCGCCCGCAATTTTTGTAACGTGAAAAATTCGGGCGGGAAGAATTGTTTGGCTTGGAAACTTGGGGCTCTTACATAAGATATTCCGACATGTCCTTGCCGGCTGTGAGTCCTTCGCGGATTTCGGTGGAGGAGATGTCCACGATCGGGGCGTCGATGACCTCGATGTTGTACGATCGCAGGAGGGTCTCCTCAAGGCTACGCATTCCGTCCGGGACGATCTCTTCGGAATCAAGGACATAAGGGGAAGGAAAGTCCTTGCACTCCTCGATCAGCTGACGCCTGATGCCGTTCACGTCGAATCCCTTTCGTGGGTAGACCGTAACACCATATTCGGAAAGGATCCTCTGGAAGTCCCTCCAGCGGCGGATGCTCTGAAGGTTGTCCGCTCCGATGACGAGCGTGAAGTCGTTGTCAGGCTCACGCTGCTTCAATGCGTCAAGGGTCTTGATAGTATAGTGCGGCGGATCCATCCTGAGCTCGATGTCGTCCACCCAGACGTGCAGTTCCGGATGGCGTTTCACGGCGGCCACGGCGGCCTCGTACCGGCTTTCACCGGATTCCGCGCTGATCGAATCCTTCAAAGGGTTCTTCGGAGACACGACGAGATAGACCCAGTCATATTCCTTCTCCTTTGTCAGGTACTCCATTATGGCCTGGTGGCCGATGTGCAGGGGATTGAAAGACCCAGAGTAGACAGCTATCTTCACGGAATGGTTAGATGAATGTCGAATAGTTCAGTTTCCCATCGTCAAGAAAGTCCTCGACAACCTTCTCGACCTCGGCGAACGCCGTCTTGAGGTCATCGTTGACGAGCACATAGTCGAATTTCGGAGCGTAGGTCATCTCCTCGGCCGCCTTGGCGACACGCTCCTCGATGGCCTCGGGGGAGTCGGTCCCTCTTTTGACGAGCCTCTCGCGGAGAGCCTCCACGGACGGAGCCTGGACAAAGATGGACAGGGCCTTGTCCCCGAAATATTTCTTGAGGTTCACTCCGCCCTTGACATCCACATCGAATATTATCACGTGGCCCGCGGCCCAGATCCTTTCGACCTCTGACTTGAGCGTGCCGTAGAAATGATCCTCGTAAACCTCTTCATATTCAACGAAGGCATCCTTCGCGATCAGCTCGCGGAACCTCTCGGGGGTGACGAAATGATATTCCTTGCCGTCCTGCTCGGAGCCGCGCGGCGCCCTTGAAGTGGCGGAGATCGAGAACTCCATCTGATCCTTGTATATTCCAAGAATATGGTTCACTATCGTGCTTTTGCCAGATCCCGAAGGGGCGGAGAAAATCAGTACTCTGTTGCTCATTTGACTCATGAATATTTTCGTGTGGCTGCAAAGGTATCATTTTTT